>JAFQBZ010000108.1 GCA_017399515.1 Clostridia bacterium
ACCACTCTTTTCATTTCTGTGAATAACATCGACATCACTAAAACGAAGTGGCAAATCTTTGTAACTTCTTGTTTTGCTTGAATATACTTTGATTGAGTTAGGACAGTTCATTGGCTTTAATGCTTGTTCTGCGCCATCAGCATCAGTTAAAACAAACATATCTTCTTTATAGTGGTCCCAGTGACCTGAAGTTTTCCATAAAACAGAACTGTTAAGTTGTGGACCAGAAAATTCTTGGTAACCACTCTTTTTATGAATATTTCTCCAATAATCAATGAGAGTGTTTAAAAGTGTGAAACCTTTTGGAAGCCAATATGCCATTCCAGGAGCAGTTTCATCAAAGAAGAATAAATCAAGTTCTTTGCCAAGTTTTCTGTGGTCACGCTTCATTGCTTCTTCTAAAAGTCTAAAGTATTCATCCATTTCACTCTTTTTATCAAACACAACACCATAAATACGAGTAAGCATTTTGTTTTTGCTGTCGCCCTTAAGGTATGCACCTGAAATTTTTGTGAGTTTGAACGCCTTGATAAGACCTGTTGATTTAATGTGTGGACCAGCACAAACCTCAACATAATCACCTTGAGTGTAAGTTGTGATTGTTGCGTTATCATCGAAACTTTCAATAAGTTCAACTTTGTATGGTTCTTTTTCAGCCTTCATAATTTTGATTGCTTCTGCTTTTGTTACTTCTTTTCTAACAATATCAAAATTAGCCTTTATGATTCTTTTCATTTCGTCTTCAATCATTGAAAGGTCTTCATTTGTGATTGGAGTTTTAAAATCAAAGTCATAATAAAAACCATCTTTTGTTGCAGGACCAACCCAACATTTTGCTGTTGGATAAATGCTCTTTACTGCTTGTGCTAACACATGCGCTGTTGAGTGTCTTAAAACCTCTTGATATTCAGGGCTTTTGTTTGTGATGATTTCAAGTGTGCAGTCTTCTTTGATTGGCATGTTAAGGTCAACAAGTTCATCACCAATTTTGCCACAAACAGCCATTCTTGCTAAGCCTTCTGAAATTGACTTTGCAATGTCAAGTGTTGACACACCCACTTCAAATTCTTTAATTTCATCTCTAAGTGTTATTTTCATAAGTTCCTCCTGTTAGCATAAGAATAAAAAAATCCTTATGCCAAAAAAATTAGCATAAGGACGATATTATAATCGTGGTTCCACCTTACTTCGTTGAAAATTCAACCTCGTTAAATGTTATTAAAATGTCTAAAATGCAGGTGGTTTCAATCGCAATCTTTAATGAAGAAACTTCCAGCCCATGATTTCTTCTCTCTTGAATCAGTTTTTGCAACCTACTTGTTCTGCAAGTATAACATTATTATATTCCAAAAAAAATATTTGTCAATATTTTATTTGCCTAAAAAACAATTTTATTATGAAAAATTTTACAAAGCATTGAAACAACTTCTTCCCCTGTTCCATCACTGTTTTTAATCACAATTCTGGCTGGATTCAACTCAATCATTTCAGTTAAAAAATTTGACAGCCCAGAAAAATCGTTTTTAAAATTTTTTATCTTTTCAAAAAACTTAATTTTCAGGTTTTTGTCAATAAATTCAACTTCTGCATTTTGAACAGTGTTTTCAGACATTGTGGTTAGATATTTCATAATGTCTATCATTGATGAGTTTTGTTTATGTACTCCATTAAGAAGTATCATATCAATTGTTTTTTGCCACCTGTTTCTTAAATCACGCAATTTAAAGTGATATAAACTATCAATCAAAATATGCCCTGAAAATTCAATATTTTTAACAATACAATCTCTGTCAATGTCACTATCAAAAATCGATATTGATTTCAAAAAAGATTGAAACAAAACATTTTGATTATCTGTGTTTAATTGTTCTTCAAAAAATTTAGTTTTATATCTATCAATAATAATATAAACAATTTCATCTAAAATTTTTGCAATAAAATAATCTTTAAGTTCTTTCTTTATTGCAAATGTTACATAACTGCGATTAAAATGATTTATCTTTTCAATAAGGCAAGAATTTCTTTTTATTTCATCTTTAAATTTATTATAAAAATTAGAAATATATTCACTGTCAGCAAGTGCCGTGCTAATTGTAAGTTCAAACATATTTAAGCATTTTACCTCAAAACTAGTTTATGCTTGAGCCTTTAAAATTAATCATAATTTATAAAGTTAGACAAAAATTTTAAATCCAATAAGGATACTTTTCTTCAATTTGTTTAACCGCTTCAAGATTTGTCGCAACACACTTTTGAACCTCTCTTTCAAAATAAACCGGATACTTTGAAACCAAACTTTCAAGTTCTTCTTTCCCTGCAAGCATAACCTTGCTTTCATCTGCTAAAACCCTTGCTTCTTTTGAAAAGGTTTTGTTTGTCATCACAATTGCATCATAAATGTTGTAATGATTTCTTGCTGAAATTATTTCTTGAACAGCAGAAACCCCAACCGTTCCTGAATAACACTTTGCTTGCAAAATTGTCTTTTTTCCATTTTTTTCTAAAATCAAATCAACACCAAAATCTTTTGACTTTTTTGTGAGTGAAACTTTGTAACCCATTTTTTCAAAAAGCAGTTTTAAATAGTTTTCGAACTCAACCCCTGTCATTGAATTAATTTGTGAAATGTCATAAATCTTTATCATTTCACTATTTGCTTTCTTTCTCTTTTTATGTTTTAAATAACTTTTCACCAAAAATGCCACAACAAAAGGAAATAACACAATGATAAGTGTTATTCGAATAAACTTAACAACTTTGTTTTCTCTTTTTGTTTGCTTCATACTAAAATCATATACTAATTTCACAAATTTTCCAAATATTTAGTTTTTTATTTTGAACATTAAGTCAATTTATTATATGATATATACAGTATAAAAAAGGAGTAA
>JAFQBZ010000109.1 GCA_017399515.1 Clostridia bacterium
AAAATATAATTAAATAATAGTTAAAAATTATAATGATGTCAATGTTTTGTCGAATTATGTCGATATTAATAATTTTGGAATATGTTTTGTAACTATTAGTTTTTTTTGGTGGGGTTATGGAAGAAGTTTTAATTAGGGCGCATGATGGTTATATGCTATTATTAAATGTTTATGAAGCAAAAGAACCAAAGGCTGTTGTTCAAATTGCGCATGGAATGGAAGAACATCAGGGCAGGTATAAAAGATTTGCAGAAATGCTTGTAAGCAATGGATACACTGTTGTTAGTGCAGATATGCGTGGTCATGGCAAAATGGCAAAAACACTTGGTTTTTTCAAAAGAAAAGAAGGTTATAAATCACTTATAAATGACCAAGTTAGAGTCACAAAATATATAAAAGAAAGATTTGAAGGTTTGAAACTATTTCTTTTTGCACATTCAATGGGGTCAATTATATCAAGAGTTGTGCTTCAAAATTATTCAAAGTTTTATGACAAAGTTGTGTTTTCAGGTTACCCAAACTATCGTGCGGCGGCGAAACTTGGAATTAAAATTGCCAACTCGTTAACTGAAAAACATGGTTCAAAATATAAGTCAAAATTACTCACCAGCATTGAGTTTAAGTTTTTTAACTTTATGGTGTGGAACCCTAAAACAAAAGTTGATTGGATGTGTTACAACAGAGATATCATTAATGAATATTTAAAAGACCCACTTTGTGGTTTTGGCTTTACAAGTTCGGCGTTTTCAGATTTGTTTACATTGGTTGTTTTGATGAATGATTATAGAAAATATAAAAAAGTGAATCCTAATCTTTCAATGCTTTTTATTCGTGGGGCAAATGACCCTTCAACCGGTGGGGTTTCTGGTTCAACAAAATCAGTTGAAGTAATGAAAAAGGCTGGTTTTAAAAACATAACTAAAATAGATTATGAAAAAATGCGTCATGAAGTGATTAATGAAAAAGAAAATGAAAAAGTTTATGATGACATTTTAAGTTTTTTTGAGGCTTAAGTTGGAGGTTTTTTATGAGAGGAAAAGTTGTTTTAATCACAGGCGGAAGCAGAGGCATTGGAAGGTCGACGGCTTTAGAATTTGGAAAACTTGGGGCAAGTGTTGTGATTGTTTATAATAACCATGATAAAAAGGCAAAAGAAGTGGTTCAAGAAATTGAAAAAGTTGGAGGCAAGGCAGTTGCTTTTAAAGCCGATGTTTCACAAGAATTTGAACTTGAAAACATTGTTGAATTTGTGGTCAAAAATTACGGAAAAATCGATATTCTTGTTAATAATGCAGGAATTGTTTTTGACCGTGAATTTGAAGAAATAACTTATGAAGAAAGTTTAAAAATTGTGAAAACAAATATGCTTGCACCATTGTTTTTGAGTAAACTTGTTGCACCAATAATGGTGAAAAATGGTTATGGAAAAATAATTAATGTTAGTTCAACTTCAGGATTATATGATTTTAATCCCGGAACTGCAGATTATGCTATGAGCAAATTGGCACTTCAATCGTTAACAAAAGATTTGTCAATGAAATATGCTCCAATTGTTAATGTGAATGCAGTTGCACCTGGTTGGGTTAACACTGATATGAATGCAGATTTGCCAGCCGAATTTGTTAAAACTGAAACTTCAAAATATCATATGAAAAGGTGGGCGGACCCAAAGGAAATTGCAGATGCAATTGTTTTTCTTGCTAGTGATAAAGCAAACTATATAACTGGTCAAGTTTTAATTTTAGATGGTGGTCATTGTTAAATAAAATAAAAAAAGAAGAGAATTTTCTCTTCTTTTTTTTGACCAAAAATTAAGATTGTTTTTTAAGTTCATTTATTAAAGTTATTAAATGGTAACAGTTAACCAAAAGCAAAACTATGTTTAATATTCCTGTGCTATATGCTGGAAGTAAAAAACCATAAAATACAAAAATGACTGAACCAACAATATTTAAAGAACGCATTATAATGCTTCCTTTGATTGATGTTGTTTTAAAACACATTGAAGCAATAACAAAAAGTGTTGCAACAATACCAATAATTTCAATAAGCATATAAAGCCTCCTAAAAGTTTCTAAGTTGATTATAATCAATTGTTAGAATTTTAACAAATAAAATTTGTGATTATTTTTGGAAATAGATTAAAAATAAAAATCAAAATTTAAAATCCGTTTTTTAGGACTCTTGATTTATTATAATAAAATTGCAAAAGGGGGGTGAATCTCTTTTGACAAAATATAAACGGAGGATTTTTTATGAAAAAATATTTTAAAGTTAATGCAAAATGCGGTCATGTTGGAAGGGGAAATTTTATCAACATTGATTTTGCGGTTGTGGCATCAAGTGCAAAGGAAGCAGCAGCAAAAACAAGAATGTTTGGAAGAGTGAAGCATCACTATAAAGATGCAATAAACTATGTTAAAGAAATTAATATTGATGAGTTTAATGAACTTGTTGAACAACTTTCAAATGACCCATATATTAGTTGTGACAACATTCAAGAGCAACGCAGAATTGAAGATTTTTATGACAGAATTGATAGTTATGATTTTGAAGAAATCAAAAAAGATAGATGCGTTGAATATAAAATGAAAAAAAGAAAGATTTTAGAAGCAACTGCAAGATTGCATATTAAGGAATTTTCAATTTAAAAGGAAAAAAAGACCTTTATGGTCTTTTTGAGTTTGGTGCGGATGAAGGGACGTGTAAGGAGCAAGATAATCTTGCGACGGAATAGCGAAAGAGAATGAGCGTCACATATTTCGGTCAGTCACTTCATTAGCAAGTATGAAAAAAAGACCTTTA
>JAFQBZ010000110.1 GCA_017399515.1 Clostridia bacterium
ATTAGTGGTTTTGTTAACTTTACTAGCGAAGATATTGATGCATATGGTTTTGAAGTAATCAAAGGAGATCTTCCTGCTGCTGCTGATGAAATTGCAATTTCAAAATATATGATGGAATCACTTATTAAAAATACATCAACAAGCCAAAATGAAGAGTTGAAAATTACAGAAGATAACATTATTGGTCAAACAGACGATAAAATTCTTCGTATTTCTGTGAATGGTTTTGGTGAAAGTTCAAACAGTTCTGGACAAGCAAAAATTGTTGGTGTTATTGATGACAAGACTGATTACAGCAAATATAAAGAAATGGATTCAGCGCAAAGAATGGATGAACAATACACCATTGATGAATTTTTCTCTAACAGTTTCATGAGAATGGCTTATGTTTCTGCTGATAGATATGATATAATTGCAGAGTCAGGTGTTGAAGCAAACTTAAGACTTGGTGATGATGATAATTCTTGGGATATTCAAAAAGACCAAGTTTATTCATTAGAATATGAATGGCTTACAGAAAACTTAGACAGAGTAGATTTAGATTGGACTTACTATTCTTGCAAGATTGGTAGTGAACATTTTAGACTTGAATATAATATTTCAGGCAATTATTGGTATTTAAGAAAACTTACATTTGACGATTGGGGCAGTGAAAATTATGAATCACTCTATAATTATATGGGTGGCGAAATAAGAGATAATGATACCAATCAAGCACTTGATAGCAATGAATTGACTGAGTTTTATGCAAAATTTGGTAATTTAGATAGCAATAAAATTCCTGAAAAATTTGAACCTGGATATTATTCAAAGGAAGCAATTGTTGATAAAAATATCTATTATTACAAAGATGGAAGTTTGATTGATGCTGAAGGTAATTTTGTTGATATTGGCAAAGATTCTGTTATTATCACAAAGAATATGGCTGAACAATTTATGGGAAGCGATTATGAAGATAAAATTGCTGAAGGTTTCACATTAGACCTCACAAGAAACGGAAGAGTTATCAAAACTTTTACAGTTGTTGGTGTTTGCAAACAAGGTTATTATTTCTCAAATGAATGCTTCACAGAAACTATTGCTCCTCAATTTAGTGGTTGCAATATGATTGTAACAACAATGACAGGAAATGAAGAGGCTGATAAAGCATTCATCACTTTCTGTGAAAATGGCGAAAATGGTGAAAGATGGACAGTTCAAAACTCTTCAACAGGCATTCTTGATATGTTTGAAGATATCATTGTGAATGTTGCACAAGTATTCTTCTATATTGCCATTGGTTTTGCTGTGTTTGCATCACTTATGCTTATGAACTTCATTTCAACCTCAATTGCTTACAAAAAGAGAGAAATTGGTGTGCTTCGTGCGCTTGGTGCAAGGGGAAGTGATATCTTTGGAATCTTCTTCAATGAAAGTATGATTATTGCAATGATTAACTTTGTGCTTTCATCAGTTGCAACTGTTGCAACATGTTTAATTATTAACTCTGTGCTTGTAACTAAACTTGGTTTAGACATCACACTTTTAATGGTTGGAATAAGACAAATCATTCTCATCTTTGGTGTTTCAGTTATTGCTGCATTCCTTGGAAGTTTCATTCCAACATTCAAGATTTCTAGAAAGAAACCTATTGATGCAATCAATAACAGATAAAATAAACAAAATAAAAATAGGAAGAATTTTCTTCCTATTTTTTTATGTTAAAAATTTTTAAATTAAAGCAATGTGATTGAGAATAAACAGA
>JAFQBZ010000111.1 GCA_017399515.1 Clostridia bacterium
ATTTAAGTGGTTCTAACAGTTCAATTGGTAATGGTTATTATCGTTACACAACTTTCACAGTTGGCTGGGGTGAGGGTAGTGTTGAAGCAAATTCAACAAGTTACACTCACGGAACAAGTTTTAAAATTGAGATTGATGAAAATGGTGGTGGTGGTGTTAGTGATATTAATTACACAACATCAACATCATCGCAAAGCAAAACACTTCCAACGGTCACAAGGGATGGTTGGACATTCTCAAGTTGGGAAATAGTAACTAATTCAAGTGGAAGAGATTCTTCACTTTCAGGTTCAACTGTGACAGTTGCTGCTCTTGCTTATGGCAACATTAAAGTTCGAGCAAAATGGACACCTAGAATTTATAATGTTTACTATGATGTTGATGGTGGCACTTCAATTTCAAGTTTCACATACACAGTTTCAGAAAGTTATCAAAACAAGGCACTTGCTGAAAATGCAACAAAAACCGGTCATAAATTCAAAGGTTGGACAATTAAAACCAACTCAAGTGGCTCAAATTCATCAATAAGCACAAGTGCCATGTTTACACTTTATATTCCTGCTGGGGCATATGGTGACATTACAGTTAAGGCAACTTATAACGAAAATCCATATAAAATCAAGGTTTATAGTTATAATGAAACATTGCTCACAACAATTAATGCAACATTTAACACTTGGGCAACAATGCCTACTCCTGCAACAATCACAGGAATGAAGTTTAAAGGTTGGAGATTCTATGCCACAGGTTCACATTCTTATGCTTACGGAACAGATGACACAAGCACTAGTGGCTCAGCAATTTCATTAAATTCAACCACAACTCAAAAATATAATTACTTTAAACAACTTACATCTGAACCAGATTATATTGTTTCAATGTATGCACAATATGAGTATATAACATATAAACTCAGTTATGCACTTGCTGATGGTGCTCAAGCAACAACACCACCTGCAACTGCAACATATAACTCTGCATTTAATGTTGTTCATCCAACAAAAACAGGTTATACATTCACTGGTTGGACAATTTCTGATATGAGTAACTCAGAACATATATTTGATTATTCATATGTAACCGGAACTTCTGCAAGCAGTGTTAAAGCAACAAGATTTATGAATTTGCATACAACCCAAGATTCAACAGTTACATTTACTGCAACTTGGTCTAAAAACACATATACAGTTCTTTATGAAACTGCTGTTGATGAAAAAGGAAATATTACAACATCTGAAAAAACTGTTAACTATGGTGATTGGGTTAATGTTGCCATTCCAACAAGACTTGGTTATTCTGCTAGCAGCATAACCATTAAGGGCATGGATAGCACAACTCACTATTATAACACAACTAATTCTGATACAGGTGCTCAAAACTTTACTGACAAATCAAAAACAGGAATTGGTGTTTCAAATGTTTATTATAAGAACCTTCGTGCAACATCTGGAAGGGTTGTTGTTTCAATTGTTTGGACAGCAAATACTTATAAAATTAAATATACACTTAATAACGGAACAGGTGGTTCACCAGCACCAACAACTGCAACTTATAACACTCCATTCACTGTTGCTTATCCAACAAGAACAGGCTATAACTTTGTTAAATGGTCTATTTCTGGAATGGATACAAACAAACACTATGTTGATGGTGAATTATTTGAAACAGCAACAAGAGATGTTAAAAAAGTTTACACAACAGGTGCGACAGGAAATGAATATTTGAATTTGCATGCAACTAAAGATAATGAAGTTACATTCACAGCAAATTGGGAAGTTGCAAAATATAATGTTTATTATCATTACATTAACTCAAATCAATATTCAGAAATTAATATTCCTGACAAATACACACATGTTTCTCAAAATGTGACAAATTATAGTGGTTCAATCACTGATTTTGCTGATAGAAAATATGAAAATGTTGCAACTTATGGAAATGCTTACACACTTAAGGCTGCACCTGATGCAAAATTCATTCCAGCAGGAACATCATTTACTGGTTGGAAGGTTTCAACAACAGCACTTACAGGCACAACCGCTATAACAAAATCGCATGATGCTGGTGCTTCTTATACAAATTCTTGGAATCACACTGGAACACTTTATGTTTATGCTGTTTATTCTAAGAACACATATACAATTAATGTTTATGGTCCAAAATCATCTGTTACTGATTTCTATAAAACTAATAAAGTAAACAATACTTCATATTATGAAAAGAGAGATACAAAAACATTAAAAGCAGGTGAAGTGCTTTCTGCTTCTTATGCTGTTTCTGGTTACACTCTTGCTGGTTATTACTATTCAACATCAGCAGTTTCAAGTGGAACAGTGCTTTCAAGTTCTAGCATTTTGAATGGTTCAAAATGGGAAAACTTTACAGCAACAACATGTTATGTTTATGCTTATTATGTTCCAACAGAATATAGCATTCATTACTACACAACATTTGATTCTTCAGTTGATACTGATGCTAATGGTGATATAACAAAATATCACGCATTACAAACAGAATATTTCACTTATCAAGCAGAAAACTCAGTTTTATTTAATGGAACAATTCAACTTGTTAGACTTTCTGACAAGAGACAAACTGCAACATGGCCAGAACAAAGAACAACACCTGTTGGTTACGAATTTGTTGGTTGGTGGTTATTCTCTGAACCAAAGAGCAATTTAAAACTCGCTGACCTTTCAGCAGAGAATTCTGAAGATTGGGAAAAACAATCAGGTGCTCTTAATGTTGAAGATTATTCATATCTTGGTGCTGTTTCTTGCACAATGCCACTTCCTTATGGTCATCAAACATTTAGATTTGATATGGTTATCAACAAATGGATGATGAACCATGATGTTTATGCTTATGCTTGCTATACACCAAGAGCATTTACAGTTTATTACACATTCCCAGGATATAACCCTGACAACAAGTCACTTTATCCTTATGAATCTGTTACTGATATCGCAACAAATGCTTTCCCAACAAAACTTAGAAATCATTTTGGATTGGCTGCTGGTGCTGATATCGAACCATACTTAAATGCAGATATTTACAAAGAATTCTGTTTAAATCAAATTGATGACGAAGATGGTTATGAAATTTATAATGAATCAATCACTCGCAGATATCAATTTAGAAAAGAATTCACATCACTTACTGAGAACGATGTTTATAACATCACAGGTCATAAACTTTATGGCGCTAACATTCTTGGTTGGATTGTTGATGAAGATAGTTTATCACAAGATGATATGG
>JAFQBZ010000112.1 GCA_017399515.1 Clostridia bacterium
ACTGTTTTCGCTTTAGCAATTTCTTTAGCAAAGAGTTTTCTTGTCTTTTTGCCGATATCAAGTGCTTGATAGTTGCTGCCGATGTTTTCAACATCAAAGTTCTTGCATTTTGCTTTAGGAGAGAATTCACTTCCACCCATAACATCAATAGGAAGAACTAAGTTAACATTCAAACTTTCAGCCTTTTCCATAATTTCTTTAGCAACATCAATTTTGTCTTCTTCAAATTTAGAGAATCCAATGTTATAACCCTTAGCAACTAAGAATGTGTTAGCCATTGCACCACCAATTAAAAGTGTGTTAGCCTTTGTCATAAGTTTTAAAATAACATTGATTTTATCTGAAACTTTTGCACCACCAAGAATAACAACAAGTGGCTTTTCAGCGTTTTCAACAGCACTAGAAAGTGCAACCACTTCACTATCCATTAAAAATCCTGCAACGGCTGGAATATGTTTAGCAATGCCAGCAGTTGAAGCATGTGCTCTGTGAGCAGTTCCAAAAGCGTCGTTAACAAAAACATCAGCAAGGCTTGCAAGTTCTTTTGCAAACACTTCGTTGTTTTCTTCTTCTTCAGCATGGAAACGAACATTTTCTAAAAGAACAATTTCGCCTTCTTTCATTTCACTTGTCATTGTTTTTGCACTTGTGCCAATAACATCTTTAGCCATTTTAACAGGCATATTCATAAGTTCAGCAAGTCTATCTGCAATTGGAGCAAGTGAATATTTATCATTAAACACACCCTTAGGTCTGCCAAGGTGTGAACATAAAATAACTTTAGCATTTTGCTTAACCAAATAGTTAATTGTTGGAAGCGCTGCTCTAATTCTAGTATCATCTGTAATTTTGCCATTTTCATCTTGTGGCACATTAAAATCTACTCTGACAAAAACTCTTTTGCCAGCAACATCAATATCTTTAAAAGTTTTCTTTTTCATAAAAGTTCCTCTTTGTCTAAATTTATATATATGCAGAATATTCTACACATTACAATTATATTAAAAAAAAATATAAGTTGTCAAATAATAACAACCTATATTTTAATCAAATTAACCAAATATTTTGCATAAATACGCCATAATATCGGCATATTTATCAATTTTAAGAATTTCCACAAGTGCTTTTGAATTTTTGTATTCTCCTTTTAAATACTGCGCCAAATGTGAACGCATATAAAGCACAACATAACGCTCAGAATAAACCTCAAGCATTCTTTCATAATGCCACTTAATTTGTTCAAGTTTATTTTCTTTAAGCGTAACATTTTCATTAATTTCTTTAAAAATTTCCGGACGCCCAAGAGCCGCCCTTCCAATCATCACACCATCGGCTTTTGTGATTTCCATAATCTTTTCATAATCTTCTCTGCTTCTGCAATCACCATTAGCAAAAACGGGAATTGAAACCGCATCTTTCACCTTTCGAATAATCTCATAATCAACACTTCCAGAATAACCCTGTTTTGTGGTTCTGCCATGAACAGTAATTGCTGCAGCCCCCGCTTCTTCGCACATTTTAGCAAATTTTTCGGCCACAATCTCGTCATCATAAAACCCAATTCTAAACTTGACAGTGATTGGTTTTTCTGTTGCCTTAACGCACGCTTCAATAATATTTCTTGCAAGTTCAAAATCTTTTAAAAGCGCTGAACCATCACCATTTGAAATGATTTTAGGAGCCGGACACCCCATATTAATATCAATAATATCAAACTTTTGAAGCAAAGGATTTTTGCACGCCTCAGCCATAACTTCCACTTCATGCCCAAAAATTTGAACAGCCTTAGGGCTTTCATTTTCAAGAGTAAATAAAAGTTCTTCTGTCTTTTTATTTTTATATGAAAGTGCTTTTGCACTCACCATTTCTGTCACAGTAAGCCCTGCACCAAAACCACTGCAAAGCGAACGAAAAGCAAGGTCTGTAAACCCTGCCATTGGTGCCAAAATTAAATTTGATTTTAACTCAACATTTTTTATCTTCACTGTTTTCATATAACCATTTTAACAAACCTAAACAAATTTATCAATAATTATAATTTATTTGAATGGTTTTTCTTTAAAATTATACCCTGTTTTGTCATACATAAAAAACACATAATAAGTGCCCAAAAACACCGCTATAGCAACAGAACCTGCAATAACCATTGAAACAAATTCACTCATGACAAGCGAACATAAAAAATTAGAAACAAACGCAAATAAACAAATAAAACATTCTTGAATTGATATGTAAAATAATGAAGTTTTAAACTCAAGCCCTGTATATTCTTTAACTTTTTTATAGTTCAATATAAACACTGTTAAATAACACGCAGCACCTGAAATTATTGTGCCAAAAATATTAATTTTTCGAACCGGAATAAACGCCAAATCAAACACAATTTTAATCGCACAACCAATGAGTAGTGATTTAACCGGAATCTTTGATTTTCCAAGCCCTTGAAGAATGCTTGCAGTAACTTGAACAAGCGACAAAAATATTATATTAAAACTGCCAAAAAACAAGAGTTTTGTTGAGATTAAAAGTTCATCGTTATCAAATGTTGAACCATATAAAAAGTTCAAAATTTGTCTTCCAAAAATAACAAAACAAATGGCACATGCTGCAGAAATGCATAACGCCATTTGCAGTGATTTTTCTGCATAATTTTTTATTTTTTCTTGATTGTTTTCAGCGTTAAATTTGCTGATATTTGGAAGTATAACCATTGCAATAGACACAGCAATAATCACAGGAATATTAATAAGCGGCTCAACAACTCCTGACTGAAGACCTAAAAGAGTTGTTGCTCTCTTGCTTGAAAAACCGGTCACCATCAAAAGATTAATTGCAAGCAAACTGTCAACCATTGATGTCATGGGTGCAATCAAACTGCCAAGCGTCACAGGAACAGCAAGGTTCATAATTTGCTTTGATAAATACTTAAAACTCTCATTGATTTGAGATTCATTTTTCAATTTTCTGCCCTTAAAAAATAAATAACAAACCCATAAAAAAATAGACGCAACAAATTCACTTGCAGACACCCCCAGAAGGGCTCCAAGCACTGCATACTCAATTCCAAATTCTAAAAATCTGCCAGCAAGCATTAAGCCCATAACCATTTTAATAATATTTTCAACAAGTGACGAAATTGCTGTTGGAAACATCAATAAATTACCCTGAAAATAGCCTCTAAACGCAGATAAAACCCCAACAAACAGAATTGCTGGAGCAATTCCATAATAACAAATGAAAATGCTTTGATTGCCTTGAATGTTCGAAATTAACTTTGCACTAAACACAACAATAACAGCCCCTAAAAATGAAGCAAGCGTTAAAAATAAAATTGAAATTTTGAATATTTTTTTTGAACTAGAAAAATTGTGTCTTGAGTTATTTTCTGCAACAAGTTTTGAAATTGCAACCGGCATTCCTGATGTTGAAATTGTTAAAATTAAGCAGTATATAGGAAAAACCAATTGATACATTCCCATTCCAACCGGACCCAAAATTTTAGCAAGCGGAATGCGATAAACCGCACCAAACACTTTGCCAATCAAATTGCAAATAATAAGAAGTATCGCACCTTTCAAAAACGCATTATTTTTCATACTTTTATTATGCGTTTAAATAAAAAAAACATACAAAAAAACCAAGCACTGCTTGGCTTAATTTGTTTTAAATTCAATGTTAAATGTTATTGTTGAACCAACAAGTTCTTCCCCTGAAAGAGAACTGAGCCAAAACAAAAATGTAAACTCACGAATTTCATAGTTATCACTAATTTCCGCAACAACAATTTCTTCAGGCTCAAAACTTTTTGTGCTGTCAGGTTCATCTTTTATTGCAACAAATATATTTTCTCTTTCACCACTTGCCTTTTCGGCGTCTTTTTTGTTTTCTATTTTGATATTATTGATAACAATTTTATAAGGCACATTTGATTTCACATAAATGGTTTCATAATATCCTTCACTTGTTCCTTCATTAGTGATTGTTGACGGAATTTTTGTTTCTTCATCAAGTTCACCTGTTGCTGGTTTCAAACCAAGTTCCATATCTGAAAGTTTTAGTTTTGAAGTTTGTTTTGTATATTCTTCATCTTCAAAAATAGAAATACCTGAAGCCGCAACCAACTTTATCTCTTCAAATTTAATCTTTTTATCTATGTAAACAAAACTTGAAAAACACGCACCAATAACAGCAAACACAAGTGCCAAAAACATAATAAGTATGCTTGCTGAAACAGATTTTTTATTCATAAAACACCTCAATTAAACTATTGACAATAAACGAAATTATATTCAATAAATTTAATCAAAACATTTTATTGCACAAAAAAAACAGGCTTTCGCCTGTTTTAATTTTATTGTTTTTTATATGCCTTTCCATACTTCCAAACAAGAATTGATGAAATAAGAATAAGCACAGCAATTCCTACAAACATAGCAATTGCAACAGTGCTAAATTTTGTAATAAATAAACAAACAACACCAATTGCAAGAAGTAATAAATCAACAATTAAAGTGATTACTAACGCTTTTTTAGAAATTTCCATAGATTCCCTTCCTTTCTTTTAGTAATAATAGTATAACACATATATTAACAAATTTCTACACTTTTTATAAATTATTTTCGATTTTTAAGAAGAAAAATCGTTCTTCCTGCGTCTAAATTAACTTTTTCTTGAATTTCATCATTTGAAAATTCTTTTCGAACCAAATTTTTAATGATTGTTCCCCCATGATAACCATGAACAACAACCAAACATTTGATGTCATAATCTGCAGAGTTGATTGCATAAATCAAATTTGCCTTAGCGTCTTCTTTTGTCATATTATGCAGATCAACAACTTTATACTTTCCATAATAAAACTCAATAAACTCATCAGGAACCATTATTAATCATCGCCCCTTGTTTGTGCTGGCAATGCAACCGGAACAATTGAAGTGAGCGTGCTAAAATCAATTTCAATTCCACCAAAATCAACAATATTTCCACGAGTGTCGCAGATTTCATTGTTATATCTTGTTCTTTCGTCCCAATATGTGTAAGTGAATGTTTTTGTGTTGCCATTGTAAGCATAAAAATCTTCAATGTTTTCCGCAGAGAACTCTTTAAATTCAAACACAAAATCACTATCAAAATCAATAAAGTCATCAAC
>JAFQBZ010000113.1 GCA_017399515.1 Clostridia bacterium
AAAATCTCCCCCACATGGAAACAAACACTTCCATTCTTTGCCTTCATATTTTTCAAGCATTTCAGCCGCCTTTTGAAGATGTCCACATTCTTCTAAGTACATCTCTTCATAAACCGCTTTAATATCTTCATCGGTTTCATCGGCATAGCACGAATAATAAAGATAACACTCTGTATATTCATGCATAACCCAATTTTCAAGCCAAGAACAGTTTGTGTCAAGAAGACTTCCATATTCAGTCACATGTTGCTCTTCAATCATTGCAATTTCACTATAAAGTTTTCTGCCCATTTCAGACTTATGCACATTTGCAATATTCATATAATAATTCATTGTTTGTTGCTCTGCACCTGTGATAATGTTGGTTGTGAGTTTTGTAAACAAATCTGCAGACATATTGCAAATAAATTTGTTAATGCTGTCAAATGGGTGTCTGTGTTCTGCAATTGTTGGTCTGCCAGGCATAATTTCAGTGTATTTTTTAACAATGTCTTTCGCAGACTTTCCTTCTTCCATTTCAAGCAAATTTGCAAAGCGATAAAGGTGGTCAAAATCTTCAAGAAGTTCAAAATCTAAATCACTCTTCACATTTTCATCTTTAACATGTTTAGCGAGAATTGCGGTAAGGTCAATCGCAAGTTGTTCATAACTGATGGTTGTTTCAAGGTCGGTTTCATCAATTGGCTTCAAACTTGCAATCATTTTTTGCTGTTGTTGCTCATGCCTTCTAACTGCCGCAAGTTCCCTTCTAATGTCATTGTTGTTGCAATGTCTGTTAAATTGATGCATAAACCAATTCGCTTCAAACTCTGTGCCATTCATTAAAATCACACGCGTTTTGGTGTATGGGCTGGCAGTGTCTTTATCATAAGGTTTTAAGCATAAATTTTTAAGTTCTCTGTAAGTTCCAACAGGAATTGCTCTTTCTTCGTAAAATGGATTAATTTTTTTCATATACATCTCCTTGCATTAATCTTTAACATAATAAATATTTTTTATACCTTAAATTTTTAACGCATATTGAAAGCCAATTTTTCAAGTGATATAATTAATTTACATTACTTGAAGGAGTTTGCTTATGGAATTTCACCAAATCATATTTCCTGATGACATTTTAGAAGAATGCAGTTTTGGGCAGCGTATCACAAGTGATGCCGAAAACACAACACATTGGCTTCCACTTGACATCAACCACATAAACACAATGCGACCAACATTTTTATGCTTTGGTGGAATTGCAACAACAAACAGCAGAGATGCCAACTATGTTGCAAAAATGGTTCAAAGAATCACCCCTGTTGAAGGAAATGCAAACATCATTTCAATCATTCACAGCCACTATATGGGTGAAAATGCCGCAAGATATTTCGATGAAGACCCTGACGATTTTTTCGCAAGAGGAATTCACGAAGCCTTCCAAATTGTTGACGCCATTTTCTTGGAACTTTTGGTTGATAAAAACGGCAACCGACTTATGGTTCAAGACGCCTGCAAAAATATGCGAAACATAAACATTTTCGCACATTGTTACGGACACTTTGCAACTGTATCTCACCTTGAAAACGCTCTTGCCACAACAATGCAAAGTTTGTGCTACACAGAAGACGAAATCAATCAAATTCTTCGTGAAGTTTTGGTTGTGAGTTATGAGTCTGGTCAAATTTATAAATCAAGGTTCACAAGCATAAACATCAACTCTGTTGCAAGTGAACTTTGGAGAGATGTTGTTTTATCTTTCCCAAAACAAAACCTTGAGCATGTTAAAATGCAAGGCGACGAACTTGAAAAAATTTTAGCAAGTGAAATGTATCGCACAAAAAATCCTGAACTTGTGGCACGCTTTTTAAAAAACAATAAATATGCGATGTATCAAGACGGAAACAATATTGATATTTACACCAATGGGCTCACACTCGACGGAACCGACCATGACCTTTCAACAATTTATAGACACATTGATGGCAGAATGAGTTATTACACCAACGAAACCGGAAGTGCTGTTTCAGACACCATTGGAGCAGTGTTAAACTATGCCCTTAAAAATTCATTGAAAAATAAAAATCGTTACGCATACATTCCACTAAACATAAATGAGATTTTTGACATTTGTTTAAACAAAATGCAACTCACAAGAACATATTTTGGAATGGTTGCTGACCTTGATTTCAATTAAAATTGCACAAAAAAAACACTTGGACTTTCCAAGTGTTTTTCTTTATCTATTCATTTTTCATTAAACAAAACCACCATCATCTGGGTCAACAATTTCTTCAACAACCTTATATGTTTTTTGTGGTTTTTGCACACTTTCTGTGGTTTTTGCAGATTTTTCTTCTATTTTTTGAGTATTTTCTGCTATTTTTTGCGATTTTTCTTTTTTAATTTTTTTCGTTTCAACTTTCACTTCTTCTTCGGTTTCTGTTTCTTCTGCACCTTCTTCTTCAGCAGATTTTTCTCTCTTTCCAAAATTTAATCGAATTACTTTGTGAAGAATAAACACAAACACAAATCCCATAATGCCTTCAAAGATAAGTGTTGCACCAAAGATAATCATAATGATATTTTTAAGCACTTCAATGTTATAAAGAATTGCAACTGAAACACCAAGAATCAAAAACAACACGCCAATGATAAGCGAAATCCACCATTGTTTGTCGCCTTCTTTTTTATCATCAATAGAAGACTTAATGAACATAACGCCTGAAATTGCAACAATAAGCCCCAAAATGATAACAAATAAAATGCCAACAAAAATTAAAAGCAAAGCCAGAACTGTTGCAACTGCACCAATTATAAGTTTTGAATAATCTCTGTCTTCTGTGTTCAAAAAACAATAAATCACAATTTCAATAATTCCAAAGGCTAAGAGTGCAAAACAGACAACTGTTTGAAGAAGCCCAAGCATCTCTTCTTTAAGCACAATAAATAAAACACCTAAAACAAGAGCAACTGAAGATATGATAATTGCTTTTAACTGTTCTTTTCTAATATCGTTCATAACAAAATCTCCTACTATGATTTTATCATTTTTTATGTTATCACGCAAGCAGTTTATGCATCATGATTTTCGTCATCATCAAACTGTTCTAAAAATGAATGCCTAACACCATTTTGTTTATATTCAATAAGAGTGTCAAGTTGACAGTTTGTGAGTGATTTTAAAA
>JAFQBZ010000114.1 GCA_017399515.1 Clostridia bacterium
TATGAAAAACTCTTAAAAAAAGGGTATGACAAAAGAGTGATAATGACTGCACTTGATAAACTTGAAGAATATCACTATGTTGACGATAATTTGTTTGCAAAACTTTACGCAGAACAAAATAAAAGATATTCAAAGAAGATGCTTGAAAATAAACTTATGCAAAAGGGTATATCAGCAGACATAATACACCAAATTATCGAAGATGACAGCGATTTTAAAGAAATTGAACTTTGCAAAAGCCAAGCAGAAAAATATGCAAAAAGCAAAGATTTATCAAAAGAAGGTGCGGTTCAAAAGATGTATGCTTCGCTTGCAAGAAAGGGTTTTTCTTTTTCAATTATAAAGCAGGCAACAAAGCATTTAATTGTTAGTGATAATGAAGATTTTGACTTTTCAGACTAAGGTTTGAAAAGTTATTTTTTTATTACAAAAAAATTTTAAATGGGTATTGACTTTTTTGGGGTTTTATAGTATTATATTAGTAACCATATTGAGATATGGTTTGCAGTGATTTACAAATTTTTTATGTGTCACTGTATCTTTTGACAAAATGCTTGCATATAATTATTTATGTAATAAATTCAAAATTGTATTGATTTTATGCTTGCGTTGTGTTAAAATTCGTTCGTAAAAATATGATTAAGGGAGATATTTATGGAACAAAATGAAGTAGTAAAAAGAATTAGAGAATATCATATCATTCGTGACACTTTAAAAGAAAAATCAGTTGTTAGACTTGCTGGTGATCCTAATGTGTCTAGTCTTCTTGCTGTGCTTTCTTCACATGTTGAATTCTTTGGCAAAATGAGAATGAGTAATGTTGAATCTTTTGACCAATTCTTTAGCAGACTTGAAAAGAATTATCTTGCAACTTCAACTCATGCTAAAATTAAGCCATCAGAAACTGCATACACTCATTACATTAAAGATGTTCTTGGAAAGAGTGGTCTTGCACAAGTTACAGCAGTTGCTAATGATCCTGATAATACAGCAAGAATTAGAGCACTTAGATTAGATTTAGGTAAAGAAGTTAGAGAACCTAACTCTATTATTCTCGTGCGCGACATTAAATCATATTCTGTGGTTTCAGGTCTTCGTGGAAACTTAACAGAGGCTATTAGAAAAAATGCTGATTTAGAAGCAGAACTTGAAAAAGTTCGTGGAATTTTGAAACTTACAAAAGAAAATGCAAAAACTAAAGAAGATGTTCTTGCAGAAATTGACAAGACAGAACAAGCAATTTTATTATCAATTGTTGAAACCGCTGCTCAAAGCGACTATTTAGCAAGAGCAATTGCTAAATCAACAGGTAAGAAAATCAATGAAGTTAGAGATTTGGTTATTGCTGCTTCTGGTGCAAGTGCAAAAAGAGATGCTGCAACACAAAAACAAATCGCTGATATGCATAAAAGACTTGGTGGTTTATATGCAGGCATTGGTGGTGTTTCTAAATCACTTGGTGGAGTACATCGTAGAATTGGTGGGCTTGAAGATTCAATGACTTCTGCACATGAAAAACTTGATGAAATTTCAACCAAACTCGATAAAAAATCAAGAGGTTCAACATTCTGGAAAGTTGCTGCCGGTGCTGGTGGTGGTCTTGCTGTTGGTGTTGGTGTTACAGCACTTATCGCGGCATTAATGGGATCAGGAAAGGCTCCAGCAGTTGTTCCTGGAACAACCGATTCTTCAGATGCTGCTTCAATTGAATCAGCATATGTTGAATATATGGATACAGTTGATGAACTTGGTTTGATTCTTCAAAATATGCTTTTAGATGGTGATTATTCAAAAGACGAACAAGCATCATTTGAAGGAAGTGTTGATGCATTTGCTTCAAAATTTGTTGGAACAAAGTTTGAAGGTGAAAGTGCAGAAGATGCAAACACATTCAAAGCAATTTCTGCTAGCGTTGCTGGAATGAGCGAAGAAAAGAGAGTTGCTATTGCAAATTATGCTGCTCTTTATACAGATTTCCAAGCAGTTAGCGCAACACTTGACACTTATAAAACACAAAATGCAGATCTTTTAAAGTCTAACGCTGCTCTTAGCACTTCAGTTGATGCACTTACAGTTAAAGTTGGTGAGTTAGAACAAGAAATTATCAAACTTCAACAAGTTATTGCAAGCACTGATAATGCAAAAACAATCCAAGAATTGCAAGCAAAAATTGAAGCATATGAAAAACAAGTTGCTGATTTGGAAAAAGAAGTTCAAAAAGTAACCGGTGAAAAAACTGCACTTAAGAGTGAAAATGATGCATTAAAAACTGAAAATGCAACACTTAAGGGTCAAGTTGATTCTCTTACAAAAGAAAATGAACAACTTAAATCAGACCTCAAAAAAGCAAACGATGATCTTTCTGCAGCACAAAAGACTATTGCTGACTTAAACAAAGCAAAAGACGAATTGCAAGCAAAATATGATGCAGGTGTTATAACAGAAAAAGAACTTAGAGAAAAAATTGCTGAACTTGAAAAGAGTGAAAAAGAATTAAAAACTCAAGTTGATAACTTAACAAAACAAGTTGCTGATTTAAACACTAAACTCGCTGATGAAATTAAGAAATATAACGAATTGTTAGATAAATATAAGAAACTTGATGGTGACAAAACAGCACTTGCTAATTCTCTTGCAGATGCACAAAAGAGAATTGCTGAATTGGAATCTCAAATTGAAACAACAACTGTTGAAACTGCCGAACTTATCTTAACAATTTATGAATATATGACAGGCGAAAGCACAGCAGATATTTCTAAAGCAATGGATTTAGTTTCATCTCAACTTGGAATTACAGTTACAAATCCTTCAACAGGTCTTGAAGGTAATGTTAAACAACCTTAATCATTAATAAATATATAAAACAAAAATCCTATGAAAAATTTTCATAGGATTTTTTAGTTCCTTGACTTTATATTTTTTTGTTAATATAATGATAGTATGATGGAATTTTTAAATGTTGATAGAGTTGCCTTTACTGTTAAAGGTTATGATATTTATTGGTATGGGCTTATAATTTGCTGTGCGATTATTATTGCAATTTTGGTTGCGTCAGCATTTTCAAAGAAAAAGGGATATGGTTCTGATATGCCAATGAATATTGCACTTGTTGTTTTACCAACAGGCATTTTGGGTGCAAGGTTGTTTTCTGTGCTCTTTGAAGACTCTTTAAGTTTTTCGGAATTCTTTAATTTTAGAACAGGTGGGCTCAGCATTATTGGTGCTATTGTTTGTGGTGCTATTGGTTTGTTGTTTTATTGTCTTGTTATTAAAAGAGATAAAGATGTTTTTAAATATTTCGATATTTTGGTTGTGGCTTTAATTTTGGCTCAAGCAATAGGCAGATGGGGAAATTATTTCAATGAAGAAGTTTATGGTTTTGCTGTGCCTTCAAATTTATGGTTCTCATTTTTTCCACTTGTTGTAACCATTGATGGAACAACATATTTAGCATTATTTTTCTTTGAATCGATTTGCAACTTGATCGGTTTTGGGCTTCTTACAAATGTATATTTGA
The DNA here is from genome assembly GCA_017399515.1 of Clostridia bacterium. Classification (GTDB taxonomy): domain Bacteria; phylum Bacillota; class Clostridia; order Christensenellales; family UBA1242; genus RGIG1681. The sequence continues at coordinate 3,518 of JAFQBZ010000114.1, forward strand.
ATCAAGTTTCAAATGGTTATGCAACTTCACTTTATTTGATTTATTATGGTGTTGTTAGAACAATTTTAGAACCACTTAGAAATCCTGCTTTCATTTTAACTTGGAACTCTATAAAAGTTTCTAGTGTTATGAGTTTCTTAATGATTGTTGCAGGGCTCATTATTTATATCGTTGTGTCAATTCGAATTACTACAAATAGAAAGGTGAAAAAGAATGGTTAAAAAATCACAGACAGCAAGTGTTGAAGAGTTAACACAAAAAGAAATTTCGGCTCTTGAGGCTAATGACAAACTTTCAAAACTTGAAAAGGCGTCTGCGCGTGATAAAAAGGTTATTGCTGAATATAAAGAAAGAGAAAAAGCGTCGGCTAGAGCGCTTGTTCTTTTTGAGCGCAAATTAAAGTATTTAAAAACAACAATGATTGAAGATTTGCTTAAACTATGCTCTGTTATTGATGACACTAAAGCACAATATGAAGACAGATGTTCAAAGGTTTATAATGCAGAAATGAAATCTGAATTGCTTGAATATAAAGATAATTACACTTTGTTTGCGAATGAGATTTATAACATTTGTAACAAAATTGAGGCAGGAGCATCAATTTCAAATGAAGATAGAGCATTTATTTCAAATAAACAAGTGTCAACATCAACAGCGTCTGGTGACACAAAATCAAGATTTGACAAACTTAAAGAGCAATTTAATCAAAAAATTGGTGCTAGTGTTATGAGAAAACCTGGAAGACCAAGAAAAGAAGACCAAAGTGTTGTTTCTGATATTGGGCTTGGCAAGAAGGTTGAAAAGAAAATTCAAGAAACCGATGACACTAAAAATAGGCTCAATGACATCTTTTATAATGCTCCAACTTCTACTTCTAAAACTGTGGTTTCAAACATTCCAGAAACAAGTGATAGTGTTTTTGATTTCAATGAAGCACTTAACCCTAACATTTCGCTTAAAGACATTATGTCAGACATTATGGCAGAAAAACCTGAAGAAGAGGTAAAACAATATTCTGCTGAATCTCAAAAGGCTTCAGAGATTCAAAAGGCTGAAAGTCAATCAAAGATTGAACTTTTAGAGTCTGGTTTTATAAGAACCCCAATGGTTAAAAGAGGAATTGTTAAAACTGACAAATTGGTTGCTGAAGAAAAAAAGCCAAAGCCAACTTTTGAAAAGAGATTTTTCTCAATTCAAAATATAACAAAAATAGGTGAATAAAAAATAACTCGAAATTCGAGTTATTTTTTTATTTGTTCAGGAATATCCGTTACAATCACTTCTGTGGTGAGAATTGAACTTGCAACACTTCCAGCATTTTCAAGTGCAGACCTTGTTACTTTTGTTGGGTCAATGATTCCGCATTCAAACATATCGACAAATTCATTGGTTAATGCGTTGTAACCAATGTTTTTATTTTTGCTGTCTTTGATTTTTTGAACAATAACGCCGTCATCAACGCCTGCATTTTTTGCGATTTGGCGAATTGGTGATTCTAGTGCAACTTTGACAATTTCTGTGCCGGTTTTCTCATCTCCAGAAAGTTGTGAAATTAAGCAGTCTAAAATGCTTTGTGATAACAAAAGGGCAGATCCTCCGCCTGCAATAATTCCTTCTTTTGTGGCAGATTTTGTTGCAGAAAGTGCATCTTCTATTCTAAGTTTCTTTTCTTGCATTTCAAGTTCGGTTGAAGCGCCAACTTCAATAACAGCAATTCCATCAGAAAGTCTTGCAAGTCTGTCTTCAACACGAATTCGTTCAAAATCATCAAGTTCTTCATTAATGAGTTCATGAAGTTTAGTTTTGATAAGTTCAATGCTTTCTGTGTCAGCATTACCGTTTGAAATGATTGTTTTATCTTTATAAACTTTAACACAAGCAGCCGTGCCAAGTTCATTTAAAGTGATTGTTTTAAGGTCTGTGTTTAAATCTTTTGAAATGTAAGTTGCACCGGTGAGTAGTGCAATGTCTTCAAGAAAATCTCTTTGTTTGTCGCCATAAGCAGGGGCTTTGATTGCGATTGATGAAAAACTTCCACGAATGGTGTTTAGGGCAAGTGTTGAAAGTGCGTCACCATCGACATCTTCAGCAATAACAAGAAGAGGTTTTGAGGTTTGCATAATTTGTTCTAAAATTGGAAGAATGTCATTTAGATTGGTAATCTTTTTGTCGGTTACTAAAATGTATGGGTTTTCAAGAATTGTAGCGTTTGAATTTTGTGAAGCCATGTAAGGGGAAATATAGCCTCTGTCAATTTCAATGCCTTGTGTGAGTTTTAAGTTAGTTTGAGAGGTTTTTGACTCTTCAATTGTGATAACGCCATCGGTTCCAACCTTTTCAAAGGCGGTTGCTATTAAGTTTCCAATTTCTTCACTTCCTGCAGAAATGCTTGCAATTTGAGCAATCTCTATGTTATTTGAAATTGGTTTTGAAATTGATTTTAAGTGATTTACAACTGCGTGGATTGCTTTTTCAATGCCTTTTCGAATAATGATTGGGTTTGCACCACTAGAAATGTTTTTTAAACCTTCGCTAACCATAGCGCTTGCAAGTATGCAAGCGGTTGTTGTGCCATCACCAGCAGAGTCGTTTGTTTTGATTGATACTTCTTTTATAAGGTTTGCACCCATATTATGAAAAGGGTTTTCAAGTTCGATTTCTTTGGCAATTGAAACGCCGTCGTTTGTGATGAGAGGGGTGGTATATTTTCTATCTAACACAACATTTCTGCCTTTTGGACCAAGTGTTATTTTGACTGCATCAGCAACGGTTTTAATGCCAATATTTAATGCTTTTCTTGCTTCTTCTGATGTTAAAATTTGTTTTGCCATTAGTTGTTCTCCTTGAATATTCCAAAAATGTCACTTTGACGGAGCACGATGTATTCTTCATCGTCACATTTGAAGGTTGTTGCACCATATTTATTGTATAAAACTTTATCTCCAACAGAAACGAGCATTTCGGTTTTATTACCTTCAAAAACATCTCCATTTCCAATGGCAACAACTTCGCCACAAAGTGGTTCATCACCAACGGTTTCTGGTATGATGATTCCTGATTTTGTTTGATTTTGTCTGTTTAAATTTTTTAGAACAACTCTATCAAATAATGGTTTAAATTTCATATTATTCTCCTTAACTAATTATATGATTAAAACAGGTGTTTATAACATTGAGATAGTTTAATTATTGGCATTTTAAGGGTTTTAAACACATAAGTTTTAATATGCATTATGCATAATTTAATGATAAGGTAGGAAATTTTAGATTGCAAGATTATGTGCCACTTAAAAGAGTAAAAGATAGGCGTGAAATGCTGATATTTTCAGCGATTATATTTATTTTTATTATTTTGATTTGTGTTATTATTTTTGTTTCAATTTGGTTAAATAAAAAATCAAAAAAAGAGTTTTTAGAAACATCAATGTTTTTTGTTTGTGCAAATGTATCTAAAAACAAAAAAGAACTTGAAAATATGCAGGATAATGTTAAAGATTTTGGTGGTGCTGGCAAGATTTATCAAAAAGATGAGTTTTATTATTTGATTATAAATTCATATTTTGATAAAGAGTCAGCGGAATTGGTTGTTAATAACAACAAAAAAGTTTATGAGAATATTCAAATTTTAGAGTTAAAGACAAAAACGATATCTAACAAAACAAGAAAAAAATTTAAAAGGCAAGAGATTAATTATAAATTTTTAAAGAAAATGAACAAGAATTTAAGTGAAACTTTTGATTTGCAAATGAAGTTTTTATCTGGGGAAGTAACAGATAATGATTTATGCTCAAAATTATTGACATTAAAATTTGATAATGATGACTTGATTGATGAAATTAAAGCAGCAGAAGATAATGATTATGGTGATTTAGTGCTTAATTATGCAAATTTAGAGGCGATGTATTTTGCTTCGTTTTTTAATAATTTCTTTGAAAGTGATAAAAAAAGTTCAGTGATTTGTGAATTTGTTGTTTCATTAGCGTTATTAAAGGTGGATTTTTTCAATAATTTGTAGAAAGTCGTCAAAACAACATAAATTTAATTTGAGTTTTGTACAAAATAATGTTATGATTATGATACGAAGGAGAGTATACCTATGGGATTTATGAATTGGCTTATGAAAGGTGTGGGCTTCGAAAACGAAGAAGTTTATGACGATTCTATTGAAAAACAAAAGAAGCGTGAAGAAAAACTTGAGCGTGACGAAGAGAGAAGAAGACAGCGTGCAGAATATAAATCAAGAAAGGCACAAGAAAAGGCTGATAGAATTGAGAAAAAATATTCTTTAAAACAACAAAAAAATGTTAAAGAAAAACCTCAAAGCACAACAACTTCTTATGCTGATAACCCTAGTCAATATAACACTTCAAGAACTTATGATTCACCTATAAACAATTATGGAATGGGAATGAGTTCAAATGTTGGTGGATATGGCACAAAGAATGTTGAATTTTTATATCCAACAAGATTTGATGATGTTCAATATGTTATCAACTTTTTGAAAGAGGGCGAATCGGTTGTTTTAAATCTCAATAATATGAATCCTGACGATTCTCAGCGTTTGCTTGACTGCACAAGTGGTGCAATTTATGCTCTTAATGGAAATATTAGACATGTTGATAATAATATTTTCTTGCTTACACCAGAAGGTTTTAACATAAAAACCCCTGAGGCTGCTCAAAACACTGAGTCAAATATGTAAAATTAAAAATCTTGTATAATTTGTCGAATAATAGCAAATATTATTATTAGGAGCAATTTATATGAGATTTGGAAAAAATGATAAATTATCTTCGCTTAGAGAAGAAATATCTGCTTTAGAAGATGAAATTTTTGAAAAAAATCGATTAATTTCAGTTCAGGAAAGAGATATGGAATCACTTAAGCGTGAGATTGTGTCGTTAAAGAAGGAATTAAATTACTCCAAAACAAAAAAGAAGTAGCAATACTTCTTTTTTTATTCGCATAATTTGTGTTGGTGTTTATTTGACATACCTAGCAAAAAAATATAAACTTGTAGGTGATAAGAGGAGATTTTTATGTTTAAAAAATTTGTTATTGCTTATGACCATAGGGTTGATCTTAAATATATTGAAAAAATTAAAGAATATTTAACAAATAATGGTTTGGAATATGAAATTGTTGAAGATAATGGAGAATCTAATGATTATCCAATTTTGGCAAGCAAGGCATATCAAATTTATCTTGAAAAAAAGGCAAGTGGAATGATTCTTCTTTGTGGAACAGGTGTTGGAATGAATGTTGTTGCAAATAAGTTTGCAGGTATTCGCTCAGTTCTTCCAGACTGTGAAGGTTCGGCTTATTTTGCAAGGCGTGATGAAGATGCTAACTCTATTGTTTTTGCGGCAGGAAAAGCCGATGAAAGATATGAAGTTAAACTTTGTAAGAGAAAGATGATAAGAATTCTTGATGTGTTTATAAACACCGATTTTGAGGGTGGAAGACATCTTAGAAGGCTTGGACAAATTGCAGAAATTGAAAAGGGTGGAAAGTTTTAATGGAAGAAACCACAAAAGATGAGGTTTTAGAGCAGAAAGTTGAAGTGAATGCAAATGTTAAACCTGAAAAGGTTTTAACAAAAAGAGTTTGGCTTAATGGTTTCAAATTGTTTGGAAAAATTGCATTTGCTGTGATTTTTTCATTGTTTTATTTCATTTCAATGATGTTTTTTATATCTCCAAAGGTTGATGCTAAAATATTTAAGTTTTTTGGAGCAAAAAAGGCTGAAGAGGCATGTTATATCAGGGTTTATGATAAGTCACAAAGCAAAGCGGATTTATATAACTTGATTTTAATTGAAAGTGAACTTGAAAATTATGACAAAGAACTTTATTATTTGAATATTTTAATGAATGATGAAGATTATGAAGAGTTTTATTTAAAACTTGATGAATCGGCGTTTGAAACCATAACATTAGATAACATTGAAACTCTTGTTTATGTTTGCAATACAAATTCTTATTTAATTAATCAAAAGGTTAAATGTATGTATCATTTAGGTTTTGATTCGGTGATCTCACCAACAATTAGAAACTATTTAAAAACCAATCTTGAAGGCGATTTTGCGTTTGAGAGTTCATTTTTAACTTATGTTGAACTTGTTTACAGTGACGATTCGCTTTCAAGTAAAGAAAAGGCTGACAGGGTAAACACTGCATATAACGCTGTTGATGATTTGCTTCAACAAAGACTTGTGTATTTAAACACTTTTAATTCAGCAGTTAATATCACAGTGAAAGACCAAATTATTTCACAACACAATATTGTGAATATTAGAAAAGCAAAATATATGATTGATGTTATTAACGAAAGTGGAAATGTTGGGGTTTCAAAACTTGACTATGAAAAAGCATTAAAAACATATAATCAATTAATTGAAAATGTGATTGAACTTGTGTAGTATTATATGACACATACTACTTGGAAATATCAGCATTTACAACAAAAAAGACCATCAAATGATGGTCTTTTGTTTTGCATAAATTACAAATTAAAACATAATTTTTTCGTTTACATAAGCGATGAGTTCATCAACAGAAATACGCTTTTGTTCCATTGTGTCACGGTCACGAATGGTAACGGTTTCGTCTTCCATTGTGTCGAAGTCGATTGTTACACAGAATGGAGTTCCAATTTGGTCTTGACGGCGATATCTTTTTCCAATTGAACCTGCTTCATCGTATGTGCACATAAAGTGTTTTGAAAGTTTCTTATAAATTTCTCTTGCTTTTTCGCTTAAGTTCTTTTGAAGTGGAAGAACTGCAACTTTATAAGGTGCAATAGCAGGGTGGAAACGATAAACAATTCTTGTGTCGCCACCTTCGAGTGTTTCTTCATCATAAAATTCGCAAAGAACTGCAAGTGTGAGTCTGTCAGCACCGATAGAGTATTCAACAACATGAGGAATATATTTTTCATTAGTTACAGGGTCGATATAAAGCATATTTTTGCCTGAATATTCTTGATGTCTTGAAAGGTCATAGTCGGTTCTATAGTGAATACCGTTAAGTTCGTTCCAGCCAAATGGATATTTAAAGATGATGTCGCACGCTGCCTTTGCATAGTGTGCGAGTTTTTCATGGTCTTTATAGTTTAAATTTTCTTTATCAAAGCCAAGTTCAATAAGGAAGTCATAAGCATCTTTTTTATATTTTGCGTAGAAATCAAAACCAGATTCTTCATTTTTACAGAAGAGTTGATGTTCCATTTGTTCGAACTCGATTGTTCTAAATGTGAAGTTTCCTGGGGTGATTTCGTTTCTAAATGCTTTACCAATTTGTCCAATACCAAAAGGAACTTTTGCACGAGTTGTTCTTTGAACATTCATAAAGTTTACAAATTCACCTTGAGCGGTTTCAGGACGAAGATAGATAACATCATCAGCACCACCGGTGATATCTCTTGATGTTTGGAACATTAAGTGGAATTGACGGATTGGTGTCCAATTGAAGTTTCCGCAAACAGGGCAGTTTACATGGTTTTCATTGATATATGCTTCCATTTCTTCATTTGTCATTGCGTCTGGGTTAACTGCGCCTTTTGAATATGTGTCAATA
>JAFQBZ010000115.1 GCA_017399515.1 Clostridia bacterium
GCACATCTCTTTCAACTTCATCAAACTTAATGCCTTCTTTTTCATAGCCTGCTTTTCGAAGTTCATATCTTGCTTTTGCACGCTTTAAAATTTCGCCTTTAATTTCTTCGATTGTGTAATCTGACAAAATTTCAAGAGTGATAAAGTTAGTTTCAGGTTCAAGCAATCTGCGCTCTAATGCTTGGTTAAACGCTTCAATGTCAACCTGTTCTGGTTTTGAAAAATGTGAGAAATCATCAACAACATCATCAACAACATCGTCAATCATTGAAAGAATCTTTTCATGCATATCTTCACCGTTGATAATACGATTTCTCTCTGCATAAACCTCTTCTCTTTGACGGTTTAAAACATTGTCAAATTCAACGACATTTTTACGAATAGAATAGTTATTTCCTTCAACTTTTCTCTGTGCAGTTTCAATGCTTCTTGAGAAGAATCTATAGTTAACTGAAGTGTCACTTTCAAGTTTGAAGAAATCTGCCATTCTTTTAAGTCTTTCACCACCGAACACTCGTGCAAGATCATCATCAGCAGAAATATAAAATACTGATGATCCAGGGTCACCTTGACGACCTGCACGACCACGAAGTTGGTTATCAATTCGTCTGCTTTCGTGTCTTTCAGTGCCGATAATTCTAAGACCACCAAGTTCAACAACTTGCTCTTTTTCTTGTTTAACATCTTTGTCAAACTTTGCTTTAAGTTCGAAATATAAATCTCTTGCTTCTTGTTGTTTTTCATTCTCTATTGGGAAGAATGACGCAGCAATGTCAATGTCATATTCGTCATAACCTTGTTTTTTGAGTTCTTGTTTTGCCATAAACTCACTGTTTCCACCAAGCAAAATATCGGTTCCACGACCAGCCATGTTTGTTGCAATGGTAACAGCACCAAGACGACCTGCTTGAGCAATAATTTCTGCTTCTCTCAAGTGGTTTTTAGCGTTTAAGATGTTATGCTTAACACCAAGTTTTGTAAGTTCTTTTGCAAGTTCTTCAGATTTAGCAACTGAAAGTGTGCCGACAAGCACAGGTCTGTTGCTCTTATGAGTTTCTACAATATCTTCACAAATCGCTTTAATTTTTGCTTCGCGAGAGAAGAAGAAAACATCATTCTCATCAATTCTTTTAGCAGGAATGTTTGTTGGAATGGTAACAACATCAAGACCGTAAATTTCTCTAAATTCACCTTCTTCAGTTTTTGCAGTACCGGTCATGCCGGCAACTTTTTCATAAAGTTTGAAGAAGTTTTGGAAAGTAACAGTTGCAAAAGTTTTGTTTTCACCTTTAATTTTAACATTTTCTTTTGCTTCAATTGCTTGGTGCAAACCATCACTATATCTTCTTCCAATCATAATACGACCGGTAAATTCATCAACAATCAAAACTTCGCCATCACGAATGATATAGTCTTCGTCTTTATGCATAATAAATCTTGCACGAATGGCATTGTTTATGTTGTGGTTGATATCAGTGTTTTCAACATCTGCAAGATTTTCAATGCGATAATATCTTTCAGCCTTTGAAATACCACTTTCGGTAAGGTGAATGGTTTTTTGTTTTTCATCAATTTCAACATCATCTTCTTTGAGTGTTTTTGCAAACTTTGCTGCAACCACATATTGGTCAGAAGATTCGCCTGATGGACCAGAAATAATAAGAGGTGTTCTTGCTTCATCAATTAAAATCGAGTCAACTTCATCGACAATTGAATAAACTAAGCCCCTGCCCATAATATCTTCTTTTCTGGTGCACATGTTGTCACGAAGATAATCGAAACCAAATTCACTGTTTGTGCCATAAGTAATATCACAAGCATACGCTTTTTTCTTGTCGCCTTGTTCTTGACCTGAATAAATGAAACCAACTGAAAGCCCCAAGAATCTATGAACTTTACCCATCCATTCAGCGTCACGCTTTGCAAGATATTCGTTAACAGTAACCACATGAACAGGCTTTCCTGAAAGTGCGTTTAAATATGCTGGAAGTGTTGACACAAGTGTCTTACCTTCACCGGTTCTCATTTCGGCAATTCTTCCTTGGTGAAGCACAATACCACCAAGAATTTGAACATGGAAGTGACGCATATTTAAAACTCTTGTTGACGCTTCACGAACAACTGCATAAGCATCTGGAAGAAGGTCATCAAGTGTTTCGCCATTTTTAAATCTTTCTTTTAAAATGTCTGTTTGTTTTTTGAGTTCATCATCACTCATCTTTTGATATTTATCAGCAAGTGCTTCAACTTTTGAAGCAATCTTTTCAAGTTTCTTTAAACTTCTGTTATTATCAAAGTTTTTAAGTGCAGAAAATAATCCCATAATTTCCCCTTTTATCTATAAATCAATAACATATTACATTATTTTGACCCAAATGTAAAGTTTCGCGTCATTTTATTTTTTAACTAATTTCAACTTTTTATCAAATTTACGCTTAATTTATCGAAAATAACCTAGTTTTTGCAAAAGTTAAAGTTCTAACTCTTTTAGGTTTTGCAGTTTTCAAAACAATTGAACACTCATTAAGCGTTGCACCTGTTGTGAAAACATCATCAATAATCAAAACATTCTTTCCTTTAATTTTATCTTCAAGACCAGCCTTAATTTCAAAAGTGCCTTTCAAATTTTCAAGTCTTTCTTTTTGTGACAATCCTGCTTGTGTTTTGTTATCTTTCACTTTTTCAAGAAGTTCAATTGTTTCAATGCCAACAATCTTCGAAATTTCCTTTGCAATCTCTTCTGCTTGATTGAAACCCCTTTCCTTCTTTCTTTTGCTGCTGATTGGCACAAATGTAATCACATCAATCTTTTCAAAAACTGACACATCTTCAGTCATCATTCTTGCAATAAATTTTGCATAATATTTTCTCTGGTTATATTTAAGCCCTTTTATGATTTTTGAAGAGTTATCATCATAATAAAAAATTGACCTGTTCGAATTAAATGCGTAATTAAAACTTCCGCAAAATAGGCAGTTTAAGTTGCCATTTTCTAAGGCTTCGCCACACTTTGAGCAAACCGGTTCTTTAATTTTTTGCATATTATTAAAACACTTTTCACAAATTTGAAACTTGCTTCCGTCTAACATTTCCCTGTCACACAAAATGCAAGAATGTTCTTTTGAAAGTGAATCTTCAATAGATAGCAAGAAATTTTTAATTTTTCTAAATAAATTCATACGCTAATTATCTAATTTTATGATTTTTTTGTCAATATTAAAACTGATATTTGACAATATTTTGTCTATTATGTATTATTAAAATAACAAAACATAAAATTTTACAAATTTAAGGAGAATACCTATGATTAATATAGCAATCGATGGCTACGCTGGAAGTGGCAAAGGTGAACTTTCAAAAGGGCTTGCTAAAAAGTTAAATTTAAAACATTTAGACACAGGAGCAATCCTTCGTGCAATGGGGCTTTACTTTGCAAGACTTAACATTGAAGACTTCACTCAAGCAATTATCGATAAATACATCAAAACATTTGAAGTAAAGGTCGTTTTTGAAGGCGACAAACAAATTACCCTTTTAAACCGTGAAGATGTTTCAAAAGAAATTAGAAGCGAAAAAATGGGTGGACTTGCTTCAAAACTTGCAATCTATCCAGAAGCAATGGAAAAGATGAACAACATCAGCCGTGAATTTGCAGAAAACTTTGACTGCGTTATTGACGGAAGAAACATCACAAGTGAAGTGCTTCCAAACGCTGATGTAAAATTCTTCTTAGACGCAAGCGTTGAATGCAGAGCAAATAGAAGACTTCAAGACGATTACAATCGTGGTGTTCAAACAACATATGCTGAAGTTCTTGAAAGCCTTAAAAAAAGAGATTATCGTGACACACACCGTGAATTCTCAAGAATGATTGTGACACATGACTCTATTGTTGTTGACAACACAAACATGACAATTGCTCAAACAATCGAACATTGTTATAACCTTGCTGTTGAAAAACTTAAAGAACTCGGCAAAATCTAAAATAAATTTATAACGGAAAAATGATACATCTCTTGTATCATTTTTTAATAGGCTATGAAAAACATAAACTTAAATAAATTTGAAATATTATCCCCTGCTGGAAACCCAGAGTGTTTCTATGCAAACATAAATAATGGTGCAGACGCAGTCTATCTTGGGCTGTCGTCTTTTAATGCGCGAATGAAAGCCGAAAACTTCACAGAAGGTAACATTCGCGAATATGTTAAACACGCTCACAAATTCGGCGTTAAAGTTTATGTCACAGTCAACACCCTGATTGAAAATGAAGACTTTAATAAGTTCATTGAAATGATTAAAGTTTTAATAAATGCAAAAGTCGACGCCTTCATTGTTCAAGACTTTGGAATTGCTCACCTTTTAAAAACTTCTTTTGACGGAATTGAACTTCATGCCAGCACACAAATGGGTATTCACAATTTAAACGGTGCTAGGGTTGCTAAAAAACTTGGTTTTTCAAGAATTGTGCTCTCTCGTGAAACCACACTTGAAGACATTAAAGAAATAAAAAATAACACAAATCTTGAAATTGAATATTTTGTTCAAGGTGCACTTTGTGTTGCCTTTTCAGGAAACTGCTATCTTAGCGCACTTGAAAAGAATGCAAGTGGAAACGAAGGCAAATGCTTGCAACTTTGCCGACTTCCTTATGAAAACAACTTAAATAATGAAACTTCTTACTATTTAAGCACTCGTGACTTGTCACTTCTTGAAAATCTTGAATCGTTGATTGATGCAGGTATAACAAGTTTCAAAATTGAAGGCAGAATGCGTCACGCTGGTTACACTGCAACTGCAACCAAAATTTATAAAACCGCCCTTGAAAAAATCAAAGATGAAAGTTTTTCAAAAGACTTTTTAAGCATGGCTGAAGAAGAATTGAAAATCACCTATTCACGAGGTGCTTACAACAAATCTGCATATCTTAAAAGCACCAAAGAAGAACCAATCATTTTCAGTGACTATCAAAACCATATCGGCATTAAAATTGGAACGGTTTTAAAAGTTGAACCTTTTAAAAATGATTTAATCAAAGCAACTCTTAAATTAGACAGAGAAATTTTTGCTGGTGATGGTTTAAAAATAATCAATGCAAAAACAAAAACACAAGTCGCTTCACTTGGCGTTGGAAATGTTGAAAATATTGATAGTGACAAATATATCATCTATACAAAAAGCAAATTTGAAGCCGGTCTTGATGTTCATTTAACACAAAGTTCAAAAAATGAAGAAAAAATATTAAAAAATACTAAAAAAATAAATATAAATATCAAAATAAATGCTTTTGCAGGAAAATCTATTGAAGTTGTTGCAACAGCAAACGGCACAAATGCAACCTTTAAATCAAACTATTTGCTTGAAAAAGCAAGCAAACTTCCTGCAACTGAGACCGACTTTAAAACACAGTTTGAAAAACTAAATGAAACACCATTTGTTCTTCAAAATTTCGAGTTTGAAACTGATAACATCTTTCTTCCAAAAAGCAAAATTAATGAAGCAAGACGCGAAGTTTTAACACTTCTTAAAGAAAGCATTATTGCTGAAAATGAAAAACAAATAAATGCAAAATTTAATGAATCAAACTTTAACGCTTTAAAAAACAATAAAACCATTTCAAAACCAACAAATGTTGTTCTTTTTAGAAACATAAATGAACTTTCAAACATTAGCAAAAACACAACCTATGTTTTTGCACCAGATAATTATGCGTTTGATGACATTTTAAATGCTTATCAAATTTTGAAAAATAACTTTGCCCTTTATGTTCCAACAATATTAGAATTTGAAGACAAAACACATTTAGAAAACATTTTAAAAAGACTTCCTGAAAAAGTCACACTTTATGCAAACAACATTGGTGCAATTTATTATGGCGAAATGGGTCACAAAATTATTGCTTCACCACTTTTAAACATCAAAAACAATTACGCAATAAAATGCCTAAATGCTTTAAAAATCGAAACAATCGCAGCAAGCATTGAAGCAAATGACAATTTTGTTCAAGAAAACAATTTAATAAGTTTTGAAAGTGGAAGTTTTCCACTTATGACATTTGCCCACTGCCCTTATAAAGCAGCAACAAAAACCACCTGTTCAACTTGCAAATTTAATGATGGTTTAACTTATAAAAACCCTAATCTTGGCGAATATAAAATAAGACGAATCAAACTTAAAAATTGCAAATTTGAACTTTTGAAGCAAATAAATAAGAAACAAAACAAATTCTTTGTTAAAAATTTCAACTATTAAACTAAATTAGTTGCAAAAACAAAAATTATTGTGCTATAGTTAAATCAGTTAAAAGTACCTTGGAGGAAAATATGGTAGATTATATTATTGGTGGCGTGATAATTGGTATTGTTGTTTTAACAGTGCTTTCATCAGTTATCGCAACAGTTAAAAAAGCAAAAATTCGTGCTGAAGAAAAAACTCGCGAAGTTGACGAAGTTGTTGTTAAACATGGCGTAAGATACACACCAGAAGCAACAATCGTTGATGAAAAAGGTAATGACAATGTTACATACATTCAAGGCGACATCATCATTAAACCTAGAAACAAAATGCATGTTGGTAAAGGCGGAATCAAACCAGGTAAATGGACAGTTCTTGCTTCAAACGACGCAACTTCAGTTTTCAACATTAGAATTGGCAACTATGTTCAAGAATATAAACATGGTCAAGAAATTGTTTTGGCTGAAGGCGATGAAATTTGCCCAACCAGCACAACAATCATTTTAAGATAATGAAAAACAAAAAAGCAGTGAGTTCCACTGCTTTTTATTCTGCAAAAAATTTTAAAAGAAAACAATATCCCCTATTTACAAAGAAGCAAGTTTATAGTAAACTATAATCACTTTGACTTAGGAGGCATTATGAATTTTTTTGAAATGGCTGAAGTTTATGCATTTAATAATGCCCGAAGAGAACGACTTTTAAATAAAGCAAAAGCACAAGGCTCTAAACTTGAACAAATCAGGTTTGTTGTTGATTATTTTTTAAACAACCTTCCAGTCAGTGAAATTTTAGAAATCGACTGTGTTGACCCAACATATCTTAAACTTTTTGAATATGACTATAGTTTTATAGACGACAGCATTCCAAGAAAACAAACATTTGAATTTTACACTCCAAACAAAATGGC
>JAFQBZ010000116.1 GCA_017399515.1 Clostridia bacterium
TGTGGTGTCTGTCATCACAACAACCGCAGGTTCAACTATTGGTATGATTCCTGCCGGAATGTTCCTTTTGTGTTCTGTTTCACTCACTGTTTCTGTTATTAAACTTGCGCACAAAAAAGCACTCGTTCAAGACCTTTACTGCGTTGAAATGCTTGCTCGTGTTAATGTTCTTTGCTTAGATAAAACCGGAACAATCACTGACGGCACAATGAAGGTTTATAACTGTGTTCAACTTGCAAACACAGAGCATACCGTTAAAAGAATTATGGGTTCAATGCTTTCTGCTCTTGGTGATAACAACCAAACCAGCCAAGCCCTTATTAATTATTTCGGTTATAACAAAGAACTCACACCTGTAATCACCATTCCATTCAGTTCGTCAAGAAAACTTTCAGCAGTTAGTTTTGATGGCGCTGGAACATACATTATGGGTGCTCCTGAGTTTGTTCTTCCAAATCTTAAAGATGACAAACTTTCAAATATGATTGAGCAATATGCTAAAGATGGATACAGAACTTTGGTGCTTGCTCATTCACAAAAATCTATTTCAAAAGACACTCTTCCTGAAAACCGTGAAGCAGTTGCACTTATTGTTCTTGAAGACCACATTAGAGAAAACGCACAAAAAACCATTGCTTGGTTTAAAAATAATGGCGTTAAAGTTAAAATCATTTCAGGTGACAACCCACTCACAGTTTCAGAAATTGCAAAGCGTGTTGGTGTTGAAGGAACTGACGCATTCATCAGTCTTGACGGCTTGAATGAAAAACAAGTTATTGCTGCCGCAAATAAATATACAGTTTTTGGCAGAGTTACACCTGAACAAAAAGCACTTCTTATCAAAACAATCAAAGCCGACGGAAACACTGTTGCCATGACCGGTGACGGCGTTAACGATATTTTGGCGCTTAAAGAAGCAGATTGTTCAATTGCAATGGCAAGCGGAAACGAAGCCGTTAGAAGCGTGAGCCACATGGTGCTTATGAACAGCGACTTCTCAAGCATGCCTGACACCGTTGTTGAAGGAAGAAAGGTTATCAACAATGTTCAAAAATCGTCATCACTTTTCTTTATGAAAACATTGTTCTCGATTTTGTTCTCAATTGTTGTTATCATTTTGAGTCAACCATATCCATTCACAACATCAAACACACTTTTATTTGAGTGGTTCATTATTGGTATTCCTTCGTTTATCTTGGCGTTCCTGCCAAACGAAAAACCAATAGAGGGAAGATTCATTTATAACCTTATAAAGAATGCACTTCCTGGTGCTATTGCTCTTGTTATTAATGTTTCAGCGGTTTACTTGTTTAACTTCTTCTATGCTGATTCAATTTCAGGCAATATGGATATCATTTCAACAATGTCAACTTTAGTGTTAATCTTCACAGGTCTTGCAATGCTTTATCGTCTTTGCAAACCATTTGGAGCAATCACAACAGTGCTTTTCACAGCAATGCTTGCAGCAGTGTTTGTATGCATCTTTGCTTGGCCAGCAGTGTTTGGCTTGATGCCTGTGTTTAGCCTTGGCGTGACAAACATTTTATTTATTATGGTGCTTTCACTCTTATCTCCAA
>JAFQBZ010000117.1 GCA_017399515.1 Clostridia bacterium
AAAATTCACACAGACTTTGAAAGGGGTTTCATTAAAGCCGATGTTGTGTCTTATGAAAACTTAGTGGCTTTTGGAAGTTACAACGCTGCTCGTGAAGCCGGAAAAGTTAGAAGCGAAGGAAAGGAATATGTTGTTCAAGACGGCGATGTTATTCTCTTTAAATTCAATGTTTAAAAATTATTATAAAGTGTATAATTTTGGCTATGTTAGTTAAAATTATACATTTTTCTTTTGAAATTTGTAATAATTAAAAATTTTGTTTTGATTGATTCAAAAGTTGTTTTTAAAATAATTTTCATTTTATTGAAATATTAAATTTAATGTTATATAATTAATTTATGAAACCAACACAAAAGAAATTTATTTTTTGTTTTGTGTATAATACTTTATTAGGGGGCTGTTATGAATATTATTGCAATTTTTACCACGGTAATGCTGAGTCTTATGTTTATTGGCATTGTTATTGGAATGTTTAGGGGCTGGCAAAAGTCACTAATTAGAACAGGCATTTTGCTTGTGGGTTTAATTCTTGCACTGCTCATTACTCCGTCATTAACAGCAGGGTTTATTGAGAAAAACATTTCAGGCACAACCATTACCATTTTTTCACAAACCTTTGACTTTAAAGAATTTCTTTCTGGAGATTCTTCCGGTTTTAATATCAGTGAAATTTTTGCAGAAGGAAGCGTTACCAATGAACTTATCATTTCAGTCATGAATGTGATTGTGAATGTGGCACTCTTTTTAGTTGTGTTCTTTGTTATTGAACTCTTCTCACTTATTGTTTATTGGATTGTGCTTTTGGTTGTGAAAATTAGAACTCGTCATGAAGCAAAAGAAGAGGTTCCTAAAGATGGAAAGTTCTGGGGGCTTCGAGTTCTTGGTGGCTTTATTGGTCTTGTGGGTTCGCTTATAATTTGCTTTGCTGTGATGACTCCGGTTTATGGTGTGATTAAAATTTGTGATGGATTTTTAGAAGACACAAAAACTGAAGAAACCACAAGTGCCGCTGTTGTTGACCCAAAACTTTGCGGCAAACTTTATTACACTGAAGACAAAACCATTGGAAAGATTGAAGGCTATATTCAAAGTTATGCCGACATTCGTGAAAGTTATGACAAATCGTTTGTTGGAAAGTTTAGCAATTTCTTTGGAATGAGCAAACTTGGTGGTCTTGCTTTTGAAAGGCTCACAACTGTTAAAAATGGTGGGCTCACATTAAACTTAACTGAAGAATTTGTTCAGGTTATTAAAACTTACAATCTTTACAAAGAAGTGTTTGTTGAACAAACTTTTGATTTTGAAAACAATGAACATATTGACGACCTTGTTGCACTTTATGATGAAGCAGTTAAAAGTGAAGTGTTGAAAGAATATGTTGTTGAGTTGATTCCTAAAATGAGCGACAAGTGGACAAGTGGCGAAAAGTTTATGGGGCTTGAAAACCCAATTAAAGGTGATTGGAGTGAAGTTGCAAACGCTGCACTTGTTGTGTTTAAAGTTGACAACATCAACAGAATTTCAAATAACCTTAAAGCACTTGCAAATGTTGTTAAAGTTGCAAACAACAACAATGTGATTGAAAAAGCAAACTCTGGTGCAAAGCCTGAAGATATTATTTTTGAAAACGACACCTTTATTAAAGACGAAATTATTGTTTTAACATCAACCGTTGAACTTCGTGAAAACATTTCAATAATTTTAAATGAAGCATTTGAAGTGTTATATAAAGAAGTGATTGGTGAAGAAAAAGAATTTGAAGACAATTCACTTTCAAACGAACAAATTGCTGAACTTAACAGAACTGATGGTTGGAAAAAGGAAGCAGAAAACATTCAAAACACAATCACTGAAATTTTCAACATTTATGAAATAACTAAAGAAGATTCAAGTGAAGATGCTATTATCAATAAACTTGAAAACATTGGTTTATCAATTGATTATGCTCGTGAATCACTTTTAATTTCAAAGCCTTATAAAGTGTTTGTTACTGATTTTGTTAAACATAAAACAAACTTAAAGCAAGAAATTAAAGACGAACTTATCTTAAACATTGAAGAAAAATGGAACAATGCAGATGTTAAATTTGCAAAGACATTCAAAGCAATTCAAGAATCAGCACTTATTGCAAAAGATATGGCTGAAGGCAAAGAAAATGTTTCACTTGACAGTTTGTCAGGAACTTTAAAAGAAATTGTTGACGACGAAGCAACAAAAGGTATGATTGCCGATATTTTAGAGAAAGATCTTGTTAGTGATGTTGCTGGTGAAGAAAACCAAGACACTGCTGGCGTTATGACTGATATGCTTGAAACATTTGTTACCTCTGACAAAGTGACAGCAGACACCATTGAAGACGACATTGTTGCTGGCAACCAAATTTTGGACATTGTTGACAGTGTTAAAAACAATGGCGGTGACCTTGGTCTTGGTGAAACTGAACAAGAAAAGAAAACTGCCGCTGATGAGATTGTTAGCAACCTTACAGGTTCTGCCGGCATGATGGAACTTATTAAAAACTCAACAGAAGCAGAAAGTTCTGCAATCACTTCTTTCACAGAAAATGTTAAACCTGAAGACAAAACCGTTCTTCTTGAAAGCATTAACGGTGCTGAAATTTCAACAGAAGAAAAAGATGCTCTTAAAGCATTGTTTGGAATTGTTTAATCAAAAATGATACAAACCAAAAAGTGAAGTCAAAAATTTAACTTATATTTATAAAATACGGAAAAAATAAACATTTCCGTATTTTTTTTGGTTAAAAAAAGTATACAAAAAATGTAAAGTTATGATATATTTATATATAGGAGGAGTATTTTTTTATGAAAAAACAAAAAGAAATCAAAAAAATACCTGCCATTATTAATTGCGACCCTGGAATTGATGATGCAATCGCGCTTATTATGGCTATTAAATCAGATTTAATTGATGTTAAACTTATCACTACTGACCTTGGAAATGTGTCAACAGAACAGGCTGGTCAAAACACTCTTAACATTTTAGAACTTATTGGTGCTGACGACATTCCTGTTGCGTGTGGAGAAGGCAAGTGTTTAGAAATAGAACGCCCAAGAGTTGCCGTTCATGGCAAAACCGGGCTTGGAAGTTATGTGTTCCCAAAAAACTCAAGAAAACTTTTGAAAGGTGACGCCGTTGATATTATGTATCAAACAATCATGGCTGAGGAAGAAAAAACAACTCTTATTTGTTTGAGCCCTCCAACCAACATTGCAAAAATGCTTTTGAAGTATCCTGATGCAAAAGATAAAATTGAGCGTCTTGTGTTTATGGTTGGTTCAATTGAACAACTTAAACGCGGTGCACTTCCTTATGCTGAGTTCAATGTTGCTGGCGACCCTGAAGCAAGCAAGGCAATTTTAAAAAGCAAAGTTAAACTTGAAATTGTGCCTATGGAAATGGGTCACACTGCTTATCTTGATTGGCAAGATGTTTTCAAAACCAAAAATATGAACTTTGTGGGTTCGGTTCTTGAAAACTTATATCGTGAATATAAAGACCGCCATGTGAAAAACGGAATTGCAACTCATGACAGTTGTGCGATTGCTTACATCACCAACCCTGAAATTTTCAAGGTTGAACCTGTTAAAGTTGATATTCGTTATTACGACAAACTTGGCACAGGCGTGTTTGTTATGAATTTTGACAAAACTCCAAATGCATTAACTTGCACTGAGATTGATATTAAAAAATTCAAAAAACTTTATTTCAAAATGCTTAAAAAATGCAAATAAAAATAAAGTTGTTTACTAGAGAAATATACTAAAATACTAAAAGTGAGAAATAATATGAATAAAAGTCGTTTTTTAGAATTCGTTGACAACTATATTTTAAAGATGTTCACCGGCTCTGAAATTATTGGTGAAGAACTTTCTTCCCCTCGTGACAACTGTGTTGCGCAGGGTGACGCTGGTTCTATCAAAATTAAATTTTCAAGAAGTGACCCTTACAGAATCATTGTTAAACGAGCACAACCATTTAAGAATTTCGAAATTCACCTTGTTAAATCTATCATTGAAGAAATGGGCAAGGTTATCAGCATTAAAACCAGAGAAGACTATATCAAAGGTCTTGAAAACTTGATTATTGAAAAGGCGATTTGTAAATCGCTTACAAACTCAACATCAAACACTTTGGGTCTGCTTTTAAACATGCTGGCTTATTGGGGTCAAAGAACTTACGAGGGCAAACATATGTCACTCGGTTTTGTGGTTACTAAAAAGAAAATGGGTGCGAAAACAAACCCAACTCTTCACATTTCGAAATTTTTAAAGAAAGACTTCTCTGTGCTTCTCACTGACGGCGAAAGTTCTTTCATGGAAATTTCTGGTGATGGATATATTTCTGATTATGTTTATTATTCAAAAATTGTTGACGACAGGCTTTATGCACCTTATAAACACTTAAAACTTGCAACACTTTCATCTGGTGCAAAAGTGGGTGTGTGTTTAACTGAAGAAGGCGACATCTTGATTTTCAAAGAAAAGAGTTTGCTTTTTGCAAAGCGTGCAGGTGCTTGGGTGTGTTATTCACACGAAGAAATTGTGGGCAAACTTTCAGAGCACGCTGGAGAATATGAAGATGTGCGTTCTGCAATTTATCTTTCAGCGCTCGACACAAGTTTCAATCGAACCGGTGGTTGCATTGTGCATGTCAACAGCAGTGAATCTAAAAATGTTTTGAAACATATTGATGAATCTGATGTGCATCAAAAAGATGCTTATGATTTCATTCAACAATATAAAATTGATCAAAGTTTCTTTGCAAATCTTGACGAGAACACAAGAGAAATTCCATCTTTTGAAAAGTTCTTAATGGAAGACAAAAACTCAAAAACAGCAACACTCATTAAACTGATTGCTGGAAGAAAGTTCCAAGACCTTGACCGAAAGTTCAGGCAAGAACTTCTTGCGATTGATGGCGCAACCGTTATTGATTATGACGGAACAGTGCTTGCAGTTGGTGCGATTATTAAAATTGAAGCAGGTTCTTCTGGTGGTGGAAGACTTGCGGCTGCAAAAACACTTTCAAACTATGGCATTTCAATCAAGATTTCAAACGATGGCTCAATGCAGGGCTTCAAGATGGATAAAAACAAACTTCGTGTTAGAACTTTGTTTGTTTTATAAAAAAACGCAAAAATAAAGATAAAATAGCAATAAAATAATGAAAAAATAATAAAAAACCCAGCAAAACACAAAAAGGCTGGGTTTTAAAAGGAGATTATATGGTTACATTATGTATTTTAGATGGCTTTGGGCTCAAAAAAGAAACCGAAGGAAATTCAATTAAACTTGCAGGAACTCCAAACCTTGACGAACTTATGAAGAATTATCCATCAACCAGCATTTTGGCTTCTGGCAACGCGGTGGGGCTTCCTGAAGGTCAAATGGGAAATAGTGAAGTTGGACACCTTACAATTGGTGCAGGAAGGGTTATCGAACAAGACCTTCTTCACATTGACAACGAAATTAAAAGTGGCAACTTTGCAAAAAATGAATCAGTTATTCGTGCAATGAAACACGCTGAAGAAAACGGAACAAACCTTCATTTGATGGGGCTTTGCTCTGATGGTGGAATTCACTCAAAACTTTCACATATGTTTGCACTTTTAGATGTTGCTAGAAATTATAACATTAAAAACATTTACATTCATGTGATTACCGATGGTCGTGACACCGGCGTTAACGCTGGCGAAGGCTTTATGGACGATATTGCTGAAAAAACAAAAGGCACAAATGCAAAAATTGCAACCATTTGTGGTCGTGTTTATTTTATGGATAGAGAAAAGAGATACGACAGAGTTGAAAAGGCTTATAACCTTATTGTTAATGGCGTTGGCGAAGAATTTGATGATTACAAATCTGCAATCAAAGCAAGTTACGCTGCAGGCATCACTGATGAATTTGTTGAACCAAAGATTATTGAAAAGCAAGGCACAATTAAAGATGGCGACAGCGTGATTTTCTTTAACTATAGAAGTGACAGAGCAAGAGAAATGACTTATGCTTTGACTGATAATAATTTTGCTGAGTTTGAAACTGTTAAGTTTAAAAACTTATTCTTCACACCAATGCAAGAGTATGCAAAAGACCTTTCTCACTTAAACACAATTTATCCACCAAAAGTGGTTGAAGATAACCTTTCATGGGTTGTGTCTAACGCAGGTCTTAAACAATATCACATTTCAGAAACCACAAAATATGCGCATGTGACATTCTTCTTCTCTGGAACAATTGAAAAACAATACGAAGGCGAAGACAGAAAACTTATTGACAGTTATAACGATAAAAACTTTGCAAATCACCCAAAAATGCGTGCACCAGAAATCACTGAAGCACTTGTCGAAGCAATCAACAGCAAGAAATATGACTTCCTTTTGGTTAATTTCTCAAACCCTGATATGATTGGTCACACAGGTGATATTAATGCTGCAATTGAAGCAATTAAATGCTGTGACGAATGTGCAAAAGCAGTTGCCGATGCAACACTTGCAAACGGTGGGGAATGTATCATTATTGCTGACCACGGAAACGCTGAAGAAATGATTGATGAAAAAGGCGAGCCAATGACCGCTCACACAACTAACCCTGTTCCATTCATTTTGGTTAGTGAAAAGAACAAAAATGTTAAACTTAGAGAAGACGGAAGCCTTGCAAATGTGGCTCCAACCGTCATCGAACTTATGGGTCTTGAAAAGCCAGCAGAAATGGCCTGCTCAATGATTGTTAGATAATAAGCAAAACAAAAACACCTGAATTTCAGGTGTTTTTTTGTGTTTATTCTTCGCCTTTTTGTGAAGGTTTTTCAGGAAGTTTTGGTTCGATTCCGTTTTGAATTAAAACACTGTTTGCATCTTTCAAAGTTAAGCCTTTTCTTGTGTTTACTTTTTTGTATTGCTTGTGTGGAATATATTTTGAAATTTCACTCTTTGGTTGGTCTAAAACCACATAGTTTTTAAAGTCTGGATTATCTTTGAAATATTTAAGCATTTTCACATAAAGAGGTGCTTTGTGAAACTCGAGTGGGGTTGTGCCTTGTTCTTCAAGAAAATCAACAATCTTTTCTCCTCTTGGGCCAGCAACAAACTTGGTGAAGAAAATTGGTTTGTCATATCTCAAGCCATTATATTTTAAATATTCAAGGCAAGCACTTTGGTTTTCTCGCTTTCCTGATGTGATGACAAGCACGGTGTCAAACTTTTCTTC
>JAFQBZ010000118.1 GCA_017399515.1 Clostridia bacterium
CTCACACAACTTTTAAGTTGGGGTCATGGTTTCAAATCACCATTCTATGCTGATGTATACTTTGTAAACACAAAACAATTCACAAATCAAAAATGGGGCACCAGCAATCCAATCACAATGCGTGATAAAGATTTTGGAACAATCCGTCTTCGTGGTTATGGTAGTTATTCATTCAAAGTAAGTAATCCTGAAACATTCTTAACAGAATTGTTTGGAACAAATTCATCATTCACAACTGATGATATCAACTCTTATTTAAAGAGCATCATTGTTTCATCAATTTCAGACACAATTGCAGAATCAAAAATCTCTGCTCTTGACATTGCTTCAAACTTGCTTGAGTTCTCAAACATTGCAACAGAAACACTTTCTGCTTCATTTGCAAAACTTGGTTTGGAACTTTCAAACCTTGTTGTTGAAAACATTTCCTTCCCTGAAGAAGTTGAAAAAGCAATCGACACAAGATCAAGCATGGGAATCTTGTCAGATAAAATGGATACATTCGTTAAATATCAATCAGCACACGCAATTCGTGAGGCTGCAAATAACGATGGCATGGCTGGAATGGGTGCACAACTTGGTTCAGGCATTGCAATTGGCGAAATGATGAAAAACAGTTTAGCAGGTTCAACTGCTCCAGCAAGTGCTGCTGAAGATGATGCTAAATTCTGTGCTTCATGTGGTGCAAGAAATCCTAAGGCTGCTAAATTCTGTGTTGAATGTGGTGGCAAACTTGTTCAAAAAGGCAAATGCCCTGCATGTGGTGCTGAAGTTAACGGAAAAAGTAAATTCTGCCCAGAATGTGGTGAAAGTTTAAAATAATTTAAAACATAAAAAACACTAGGGACTTCCCTAGTGTTTTTATTTTGCATTTTTGAGCAATAATTAAGTATGCGTAAAAATATCACCGTTATTGCAAGAATGCAAGATGACGGAAAAGTTATCCCTTTAACAATTTTATGGAACAATGAAAAATCTTTTGAAATTGACAAGGTTTTAGACATAAGAAAAAAAGCCAGCACCAAAGGTGGTGGCAAAGGCTTAAGATATACCTGTAAAATTCTGGAGCAAGAACGATTTTTGTGGCTTGACGATAACATTTGGTTTGTTGAAGTTTAAAATTCTTCACCGTCAACCTTATTTTTTCCAAGCGATCCCAAACTGTGAGAATCTTTAATATCTAATTCCATAAAACTCTCATCACGAAGCACAACCGCCCTATTTATTGCAGACCTGCCGAATCGTTTTCGAAGTGTTTCAACAGCATTTTCAAGTTTTTCTTTTTTCTCTTTCTTTTCCATATCTTCATCAAATGAAAGTTGGTCTTCTGTTGTAAAATCGGAAATTGCAACACCCAGCAGTCGAATTTTTAAAGTCCAATCAAAGTTGTCTTTAAAAAGTTTCATGGCAAGGTCTGCCACTTCGCTGGAAATATTGGTTGGATGTGCAAGTTTTTTCATTCGAACTGTTGAATTTAACAAATTGTCAGTGAATGTAAGCGAAACCGTTCTGGCATATTTATACCCATAATCTTTCATTCTTGAGCAGACACTTTCAGAAAGCAAAATTATTAGCGTTTCAACATCTAAATCATTGTCTAAATCACGATGAAATGTAATGCTGTTGCCTATTGACTTATATTCATCTTTATCTAAATATTTCTTTACTTCAGCACAATCTTTTCCTGCTGCATAGCCATAAAGAACTGAACCCCACTTTCCCAAATGCTCAACTAAAAGATTTTCATCAGCATTTGCAAGGTCACCTATTGTGTGAATGTTTAGTTTGTTAAGTTTATTTTTTGTTGCTCTTCCAACATAGAGCAAATTTTCAACTGCAAGAGGATAAATTTTTGATTTATAGTTTTCATAAGAGATAACTGTGGTTGCATCAGGCTTTTTCATGTCACTGCCAAGTTTTGCAAAAACTTTGTTGAAACTCACCCCTATTGAAACTGTAAGCCCAATCTCATCTTTAACACGATTTCTTATCTCTTCAGCAATCAAATATGCGTCACCACCATGTTTTCGAGAGTTTGTTACATCAAGCCATGCCTCATCAATTCCAAATGATTCAACATAATCAGTATATTCAAAAAATATTGCCTTAACCGCCTTTGAATATTTTATATATAAATTATGATGTGTTTCACGAAGAATAAGGTCTGGAGCAAGTTTTTTAGCCTCATAAACAGTCATACCTGTTTTTATTCCAAGTTCTTTTGCAATTTGATTTTTTGCCAAAATCACTCCATGTCTGTTAGACACCGAACCTGAAACAGCAACCGGTTTGCCAAATAATGATTCATCAAGCAAACATTCAACGCTCGCATAAAAACTATTTAAGTCAATGTGTAAAATTTTCCTCATAATTTTAGTATATTTATTTATAAAAAAATTACAAATAAAATAAAAGAAATAAAAATTGTTTTTAATTTAATTTTTCTTGTGCTATAATTAGGTTGATATATTGGAGGAATTATGAGTTCTAATCAAATTGATATTGAATTTGCAAAATCTTGGGATTTAAGTCACGGACACTTCTCTAAGGGTATTGCTGAAAGAATTTTAGAATTTGCAGACGAAAATAAAATTAAAATAAAATCTGCACTTGATATTTGCTGTGGTGCTTCAAACCTTCTTGAAGTTTTCCATAATCACGGCATTAAATGTGAAGGAACAGAAACTCGTCAAGGAATGATTGATTATTCAAAGGAAAAATGCCCTGAAATTGCATACTATTTAACAAAAAATATGTATGAACTTCCAGCAAAATCAAAGGCAGACCTTATCACCTGCAATCACGACATTGTTAACTATTTCGAAACATTTGATGAATGGAAGTTGTTTTTCAAAGATGTAAATAAGCATTTGTCTTCAAACGGAATGTTTGTTTTCGATTTTTACACCAAATATAAACTTAATGGCTGGAAAGAAACAAACTATTCATCTTCAGAATGGCTCGACTGCATAACATCGGTGAAACCTGGTCTTTATGATAAAACCATAATCACCTACACCTATTTCATTAACTGTGGTGACCACATGGTTAAAACAAAAGACATTGTTGTTGAATCTTGTTATGACAACCATCTTATTATTGATGAACTTAAAAAAGCAGGATTCAAAAAAGTTATTGTTGTTGATGAAAAATTAAACCCAATCGAACCAAATGATTATATTGAAAGAATGCATATTGTGGCACTCAAAAAATAAGGAGCAAATATGGATAATATTTTAGATTCAAATTTCAGCAAGGCATTTGCCATTGCATGGAGTGAAAATCAAGGTGGTTATTCTGAAACCATTGCAAAAAAGACTTTGAACTTTGCAAAAACTCAAGGCTTAAAAATTAACACTGTTCTTGATATTTGCTGCGGTTCAGGAAACTTTCTTCACGAAATGCAACTCTCTGGAAAGAAATGCACAGGAACTGAAATTTTAGATAGTTACATTGAATATAACAGACAAAAATTCCCTGAAATGAAGTTTATTAAAACTGAAACAATGCTTGACTTTGAAGGTCTTGAAACTTATGACCTTATTTCATGCAACCACGATGTTATAAACTTCTTACCTTCCCTTGAAGATTGGGGTACATTCTTTAAAAATGTTTATACACACTTAAACAATGGCGGAATTTTCATTTTTGACTTCTACACAAAACGCCGCCTTAAAGGTTGGAATGAAGTTACTTATGATGAAAATGATAAACTTGAATATGTTAAGCAAATAACATCAGATGATGAGTCAAAAACAACCATTTCAAACATTTATTACATTAACTTAAACCCAAAAGCAAACGCTTCAAGTGATGAAAAGACATACACCTTAAACGATTATGAGCATAACAAATATAAAAAGACAGAAGATACTGTTACTGAATATTTCTTTGAAAATGAAGATATTTTAAACCAAATCAAAAAAGCAGGATATCGTTATCTCATCACCACAGATGCAAACTTTGCTCCGGTTTCAGGAATTTCAGATATGAACAGAATTCATATCATTGCAATTAAGCGTGAGGCTGTTGTTCAAAAACCAGCAGAATCACCTGCAAAAACCGAAGAAAAACCTGCAGAAACAACCGAAAACAAAGAAACAACTTCTGCAGAATAAAAAACAAACATTAACCCTTCCCTAACTTTAGGTGAAGGGTTGTTTTTTGCAAACAAAAAGACACTTGAAACAATTTTCAAGTGTCTTAATTTTTTATCTAATACTTTTTGCAGTGTTAATAAGTCCCAAGAATAATGGGTGTGGTCTGTTTGGTCTAGATTTATTTTCAGGTTCGAAAATAACACCAACAAAATAAGGATGTGTCTTAAGTTCAACAATTTCCACAAGTTTACTGTCAGGGTTCATACCAGCAAAAATCATATCAGCACTTGCATATTTATCATAATAAGCAGTGTTAAACTCGTAACTATGACGATGACGCTCAGTAACAAGTTCTTTGCCATAAAGTTTTGCTGATTTTGATGCAGGGTCTAAAACACACTTGCATGAACCAATTCTTGTGTTAACACCATTGTTTAAAATCTTCTTTTGCTCTTTCATAACATCAATAACAGGATATTCTGTATCTGGGTCAATTTCTGTTGTGTTTGCACCTGAAAGACGAAGCACATTTCTACCAAATTCAACAATTGCAAGTTGCATACCAAAACCAATTCCAAGATAAGGAATCTTGCTTTCTCTGGCATATCTAATTGCCTCAATCATACCTTTAAAGCCACGGCTTCCCCAACCTGCAGGAACAATAATTGCCTTTGCACCTTTAAGGAATTTTTCAGCACCAACTTCTTCAATATCTTCCGCGTCAATAATATCAATTTTTGCTTTAACTTGATTATAAGTGCAAGCGTGATTAATTGCTTCTTCAACAGAAAGATAAGCATCTGCAACCTTTGTATATTTTCCAACAATACAAATTCTAATTTCTGGATTTTTAGCCTTGAAATTATTAACCATCAAACTCCATGAATTAAGGTCTGATTTAGGGAAATTCATTCCAAATTTCTTTAAAATAACATTATCAAGCCCTTCTTTTTGAAGTGTGATAGGAATTTCATAAACAGTTTCAGCATCTGCATTTTGAACAACATATTCAGGACCTTTAAGGAAACATCTCTTTGCAATGAGAGTTTTAACATCATTGTTCATAACAGCATCTTTTGAAGTTCTGCAAACAATAGTGTCTGGAGAAATACCAAACGAGTTCAATCTTTGAATTGATGATTGCACAGTTTCAAATTTTGTTTCACCTGTTGCACCAATAAATGGAAGTAAGTCAACATGAAGCAAGAACACATTTTCTTCACCAACTTCACTTTGAAGTTGACGAATTGCGTGAAGATAAATTCCTGTTTCATAATCACTAACAATTCCACCAATTTCAACAATAACAATGTCAACATCGTCACCGGTGAGTGCAAGCATGCAATCTTTAACTTCTGTTGTGATGTGAGGAATGGTTTGAACAGTTGCACCACCATATTTACCCATTCTTTCTTTATTGATAACAGATGAATAAATTCTGCCACTTGTGATGTTGTTTGCTCTGCCAAGATTGATGTCTAAGAATCTTTCATAGTGACCGATGTCAAGGTCAGTTTCAGCACCATCATCAGTAATAAACACTTCACCATGTTGATAAGGGCTCATTGTTCCTGGGTCAACATTCAAATATGGGTCAAATTTTTGCATGGTAACTTTAACCCCTCTATTTTTGAGAAGTCTTCCAAGACTGCCTGCAGTTGTTCCCTTTCCTAAACTTGAAACAACGCCACCTGTTAATATCACGAATTTGCTCATAGCACTCTCCATAATAACTTATAATACATCTTTATTATATTTATTTTACAATTACAGGTCAAATAAATTTTGTTTTATAAATATTTTTTAATGATTTTTTAACGATTTTTTTGCATTAAAAAAGACAGGCTTCAAAAAACCTGTCTAATTTTATTATTTTAAAAGTTGACGAGCCATATAAACGCCCATTGCAGAAGCCATCATAAGCCCACGAGTCCAACCGCTCGCATCACCCAAACAATAAAGATTTTTAACATTTGTGTTAAGATTTTCATCCATTTTAACACGATTGCTATAAAACTTAACTTCAGGAGCATAAAGAAGTGTTTCATTACTTGCAAATCCCGGAACAACAGTGTCCATCTGTTCAATGAAATTTAAAATGTTAGTCATTGTTCTGTAAGGAATTGCCGCAGTGATATCACCTGCAACAGCATCTGCAAGTGTTGGTTTTAAGTTTGTTTGAGCAAGTTCTTTTTGCCAAGTTCTCTTTCCTGCTTTAATGTCACCAAGTCTTTGAACAAGAATGTGTCCATCACCAAGCATATTAACCATTTCACTAACCTTTTTAGCATAAGTGATAGGGTCATCAAATGGATAAGTAAACTTATGCGAACACAAAATTGCAAGGTTTGTGTTGTTTGATTTCAAGTCTTTATAACTATGTCCATTAACAACGGCTAAATCATTGTCATAATTTTCTTGAGCAACAAATCCACCAGGATTTTGACAGAATGTTCTAACTTTGTTATAAAATGGCTTTGGGTAACCAATAAGTTTAGATTCATAAAGTGCTCTGTTTACCTTTTCCATAATTTCATTTCTAACTTCAACACGAACACCAATATCAACAACACCAGCCTCTCTGCCAATGCCGTGAACTCTGCACATTTCATCAAGCCAATCAGCACCTTTTCTTCCTGTTGCAATAACCACAACATCAGCAAGCATTTCGCTTCCATTAACCACGACGCCCTTGCACTCACCATCTTCAACAATAACATCAGTGCAAGTTTGGTCTGCTAAAATTTTAACACCCTTTTCAATAAGATATTTTTCAATCGAATAATAAAGTTCGTGTGCTTTTTCTGTTCCAAGGTGACGAATAGGACAATCTACAAGTTTAAGACCTGCAATTGTGGCATTTTTTCTAATTTCGCGAATTTCTTCGGTTTCTTCAGCACCTTCAACATGTGTGTCTGCACCAAACTCTAAATAAATAGTGTCAGTGTAATCAATATAATCTTGTGCTAAATCTTCACCAATAAGTGATGGAAAATCTCCACCAACATCTCGGCTTAACGACAATTTCCCATCAGAAAACGCACCAGCACCACTGAACCCTGATGTAATTTGACAATATGGTTTGCAGTGAACACAGCCTTTTGTTTTTGCTTTAGGGCAACTTCTTTTTTCAATCAAGTGTCCTTGTTCAATAATTGTAATTTCATCTTTTGAACCTTTTTTAATAAGTTCTAATGCTGTAAATATTCCGGCAGGTCCAGCACCCACAATTAAAATTTTTCTCATAAACTCTCCTTGTTTTTATTTTATATTTGCATTTAAAGTTCAATATTGCTTGTTGGAACAAGTGTTTTAGGGTCAGCAATGCCCTTTCCTTCAATAAAGTTAAAATAACCAGCAGAAGCAATCATTGCCGCATTATCTGTACAAAGTTTAAGTGGTGGATAATATACCTTTGCTCCAATACTTTCAGCCATTTTATCCATTTCATTTCGAAGATAAGTGTTTGCTGAAACACCACCAGCCAAAATAATTTTATTATATCCAAATTTTTCTAAAGCAAATTTACATTTGCTAACCACCTGACCAACCGCCTCTGCTTGAAAACTTGCACAAATGTCAGGCACAGAAATTTCTTCACCTCTTTGCTTGTGATTATGAATAAAATTAATAACAGCCGTTTTAAGCCCACTATATGAAAAATTAAAATCTTTAATTTTTTCTTTATCCATATTGGTAAACTTATACTTCACTTCACCACTTTCTGCTTGTTTTTGAACATTTGGTCCACCAGGATATTCAAGCCCACATTCACGAGCAACTTTATCAAATGCTTCACCAATGGCATCATCTGTTGTTGTTCCAATAAGTTTTCTTTTAACAAAACTTTCCATTTCAACAAGTGCAGTGTGACCACCAGAAACAATTAAGCACGCAAATGGTGGCTTTAGTTCAGCGTGTGCAATATAATTGGCTGCAATATGCCCTTCAATGTGATTAACAGCAATAAGTGGTTTGCCTGTCATATAAGCAAGTGCCTTTGCAAAGTTAACACCAACAATAAGTGCACCAAGAAGCCCTGCACCATAAGTAACCGCAATAGCGTCAATGTCATCAATAGAAACATTTGCTTGAGCCAATGCTTCAGTGTAAACAGTGTCAATATTCATAACATGATTTCTTGAGGCAATTTCCGGAACAACCCCACCATAAAGTTTATGTATATCAATTTGAGTGTTAGTCACCATTGAAAGCACTTCTCTGCCGTTTTTAACAACAGCAACCGAAGTTTCATCACAACTAGACTCAATTCCAAGTATTAAAATATCTTTTTTTTCCATTTTTATCCTATTTTTTATTTATTATTTTTAATTGCCGAAATCAATCTGCCAAGTCTAACCAAACAATCGATTCCAACGCCAACACCAAAAAGACCAAATGTGAAAAGGAATAAAATTCCTGTAAAAATTTTCCCTTCAATAAATCTATGCACACCTAAATATCCAACAAATAAACATAGCAAGAAACTAATAAGTGCATGTTTTGCCACATTGCTTTTTTCAAGTTGCGCTTGTCTTTGTGCTTGTCTTTGTGATTCAGTCAATTCTTCAATTGCTTCTTTAAGTTCTTGAATTTCTGTATCTCTTTCGTCTTTTTTGTTGTTTTGTTCAACAATTACTTCTTCTCTGTATCCACAATACTTACACTTATAAGTTGTTTCATTAACCTTTTCATAACTTGTAGCACCACAGTTTTTACATTTGAATTTATAAACTTTCATAATATATTCCTTTGTTTGAATTTTATGCGTAATTAATTAACCATTATTTGCATTAATAATTAATCAACTTTCTTATCAAATTTAAGTTTTTCAATAATAAAGTCTTGAATATCACCGTCAAGCACAGCCGATGTGTCACCGGTTTCAAAATTTGTTCTATGGTCTTTAACCATATTATATGGGCACAACACATAAGACCTTATTTGACTGCCCCATTCAATTTTTCGCTGACTTCCAATCTTTTTAAGTCGCTCTTCTTCTTTTTCTTTTTCAGCCTTTTCAGTAAGTTTAGCATAAAGCATTTTCATTGCTGTTTCTTTATTTTGAGTTTGACTGCGTTCATTCTGGCAAGCCACAATTATTCCTGTTGGAATGTGTGTAATTCTCACCGCACTTTCAGTTTTGTTAATATGCTGTCCGCCAGCACCACCACTTCTAAAAGTGTCAACTTTAATTTCATCTGGTTTGATTTCAATTTTTTGTGAATCTTCAATAATTGGCGAAACCTCTAAACTTGCAAATGAAGTATGTCTTCTTTTATTTGCATCAAATGGCGAAATTCTAACCAAACGATGAACGCCTCTTTCACACTTTAAATTTCCATAAGCGTGTTCACCTTCAACCAAAATGCTAACAGATTTATAACCTGCACCATCACCATATAAATAGTTCAAAATTCGTGCCGAATAGCCTTGTTTTTCACTATATCTTAAATACATTCTATGAAGCATATCTGTCCAGTCTTGAGCCTCTTCACCGCCTGCACCTGAATGCAATTCAATAAGTGCCGCACTGTTGTCAAATTCGCCATCATAAAGTGTTTCTGCATAAAGTTTTTCAGTGTCTGCTTTTGCCTTTTTAAACTCAACTTCAAACGCTTTCCACTCTTCATCACTTAAATTTTCTTGAGAAAGCAAATCATATAAAACTTTAAGGTCTTCAATTTCTTTTGTTGTAAGGTCAATTTTTTCAAGCACCATCATCACTGATTTTTTTTCAATGCCCACTCTTTTCATTTTGTCAGCATTTTTGAAAATCTCTGGATCTTGTTCTTCTTTTTCAAGTTCTTCTAATTTTTTTCTAAGCCCATTTGAGTCAAAGACAGTGCACTGTTTGAGCCTGCATTTCAATTAAACTTTTAAGTTCTTCAAAATCAAACATAAAATTCTCCTAACACAAATATTATATATGCAAACCTCTCAAAAATCAATCACAATTACGCAAAAAAATAGCAGGCAATATTGCCCACTATTTAAAATTTATTTGAAAGTCTGTATCCAATAAAACTGCCATCTTCGAAAGTATATTTAACAGCATA
The DNA here is from genome assembly GCA_017399515.1 of Clostridia bacterium. GTDB lineage: Bacteria > Bacillota > Clostridia > Christensenellales > UBA1242 > RGIG1681. Next base: position 10,160 of record JAFQBZ010000118.1, read on the forward strand.
ACCTAAATCTTCATAAGTGCAAACTTCACTGGTCACATTTTCATTTTCAAACATATCGGCATTTTCAATTGCAATCTTTTCAAAATTGCCGGTTGCTTCAAATCTTTCGATCACCTTTGCAAGTTGTGCAATTGTTGAAGCATCACTGTTGCCCATTTTTAGTTTAGACTCAATAAGTTTAAGTTTCATATAAACATAAGTAGGAACTTTTCTATTATTTTCAATAATATCTTCAGGAATCTTCACACCATCTTGAATTTTTGTTTCATAGAATAAGTTGTTATATTTAATGGTGTTTTCATAATCAAAGAAATGCGAAGCAAACTCCATTTTAACACGCTTTAAAGCATCTGAACTTTTAAGCCCTTTAAGTTCCAAAGTTTTTGTGTTTTTAATATATCTTGTGTTTAAAAACTTATCAAGTGTTGCTGAAATAAACAAATCTTCATTTGATTTTAAGTAAACAATTGGTTCTTTTGAAAGCGATTTTACTGAAATTCCAAATGGATTAACTTTTTTGCCATTTGACTTAACTGAATAGTTATAAGTAAATTCAGAAACATCAGCCATTCTCTTTATAAATTCAAAACGAACTTCGTTGTTATAATAAAGCCAATCTTTTGACTCAATTTCTGCATAAATTTTTTCAAAATCACGGTTTGCATTATCAGGGTTTGTGATTCCACCAATAACTTCAATAATTTCTCTAATTTCTTGCTCTTGTGAAGCAAATAAATTTTGAAGGTCGAGTTTCATATTATATGAAAGCATTTTATAATCACTTGCCCTATCAATAATTTCTTCAAATGATAACACTTTCACATATTTTTTAAGTTCTTCCGAAAAATTTGAATTATATTCATATTTTTCGGAATTAATCTTATTTGCTCTTTCAAAAGCACTCACATATTCAAGTTCAGCATCATCTTTCTTTTTCTTTTTCGCTTGAGTTTCATAACTTAAACCATTAGACTTTGATTGATGCTTTTTTGCCGAAAACTTTAAAAGCCCAAACAATGAAAACCCAACAACCAAAACAGAAATAGACCAAATTGTGGCCTGAGAAAAAGTAAACTTGCCCATAAAATGGAAAGTAAACCCAAGCATTGCAATCAAAACTGTCAAAATAAATAAAACAATTGAAACCCCTTCGCAAAGCCTAGCAGAAATTAAATGCTTGGCGTGCATTCTTGTTTCACCATCATATTCCTTTTTAGCAGCGTCAAAATTTTCCTTATTTTGTTTTAATTCTGCATTAACCGAAACCGCAAGTTCAGCACTAGCATTTTTATACACATTAAATTCGTTAAGCAAAATTTCTTTTTCAGGAAGTTCACCATCTTCAGAATAACTTGCAATGGTGTAATAAATAACTTTTAAATAATCAAGTGAAAGTTTAATTGATTCAAAACCAAGTTCACTTGAATAATCTCTAAATAAAAGACAAATTCCTTCTAAATAATAAGTCCCTTTTTTATAGCAGAAAGAAGGAAGTTTTGACACACTTGTTTCCATAAGATTTTTGTAAGCGTCATAAAAAGCGAGCATATCTTTATAAAAGACTGCATTTTTTACAAAACTGCCACTTGCAATAACATCTTTATCATTTCTATTAATTAAATGAGCCATTTCCCACCTCAATTTAATTTTATCATAATATGCAAAATTCTCAAACAATTTAACAGCCATTTTTGTTATTTTAAACAACTGAATTTTAACAGCAAAATTTAAGTAACATCTATTATTTTTATGCGTAATATTTTTTCTAAAAATGCTTAAAATATTAAATCTTTATAATTCTATTTTTATCTATCTTTTATATCAAAATATTTCATTTTTATTCTTAATAAAATTTCAAAAACCACACTATAATAAATGTGCATAAAAAAGGTCAAGACATTTGCCCTGCCTTGACCCATTCATCTTTTGTGCCCCTTTTATTTTTTCATTAGTAAGTTTTCTTTTGTAAGCCAACTTTATCTTTAGTGCGTCTTCTTTTGCTTCTAGTTATCTTTTTCTTTTGTATAACTTCATTATACATAAATTTTTTTATGCTGTAAATAATCATCACAAAATTAGACATAAAAAAACAAAACAAGTCAAAATTTTCATTTGGACAAGTTATTTTATTTTTATCTTTAATTTTAATTGAAATTTTAATTAATTTATTTTAAAATAAAAACATGGAAGTTGGAATTGATATTGAACAAAATGAAAGATTTAAAACCGTTTCAGAATCATTTTTGAAACGCGCTTTTACTCCTGCAGAAATTGCTTACGCACAAAAATTCAAAAATTCTTATGAGCAGTTCTGTGCTTTTTGGTGCGTTAAAGAAGCAGTTGTCAAAGCGTTCTCAAACCGCAAACTTTGTTTCCAAGAAATTCAAATCACAGCAACCGAAGAAGGTCGCCCATACATCATTTTAAATGACACAATAAAACAAGAACTTAAAAAAGCAAATGCAAAAGAAATCAAGATTTCAATTTCACATTCAAAAGAATATTCCACTGCAATTTGTATAATTAAATAAATTAATGATTAAAAAATACATTTTAAGTAAAATTTGAATAAAAAATAAAAACACTGAAATAAATCAGTGTTTTTTATTTTTCTTATTTTTCAATATGCTTTAAATATGCTTCATAAATTACTTTTCCGGTTTCTTCAATTGTAAGATTTGTGTTGTCAACAACCAAATCATAATTTGCCTTATCTCTGTTGTCAAAACCATAGATAGCCATATATCTTTTATTTTCAAGTTCCCATCTTTCAGCAAGTGACGAAATAGCCTCTTCTGTTGAAATATCAATCTTTTCAGTGTTTCTTCCTGAACCAAGCAATCTTCTTGCTTGTTCTTCTGGTTGAACATCAATAAACACCTTAAATGATTCTGGAACAAAGTGCCAAGCAGTTCTGCTATCAAAAATCATTTTCTTTCCAAGATTTTCAGTTCCAACTCTGGCTATTTCACTATCAAGCAAATGGTCAATTGATGTATCATTAATACGATTAAGTTCCAAAACATCAACGCCACGCTCTGCAGCAATTTTTCTAAAAATATCTCCTGCACTAAATTTTTCAAAACCATATTTTTCAACTAAATATGCTGTCACAGCACCCTTTCCCGAACAAGGCTTTCCTGTTATTGTAATTATCATTTTTACTTCTCCTTAGTTAATCTTTTTAATTCTTTAAGATAATCTTCAAATAAATTAAATGCAATTTCATAAGTGTCATTAGAAAGAATATCAACTTCAGCAACTTTAAGTGAAGACACAGGGTCAATTGACCCACCTAAACTTAAAAACTTTTTATATTTCTTTAAATATTCACCATTTTTGTCTTTCATAATTTTTTGAGCCACAACTGAAGCAGAAACAAAACCGGTTGAATATTTATAAAGATAATAATCTCTAAAGATATGATGCTTTCTACTCCAATTATAAACATATTCATCAGTAAGAACAACTTTATTTGCAAAATATTTTTTGTTTAACTCTAAATATTTATTATTAAGTTCTTCAGCGGTGAGTGAAACTCCCTTTTGAAGTTCATCATGCGCATATAACTCAAATTCTGCAAGAAGTGAAGCATCAAACACATTTAAGTAAAACACTTGCAAAAATTCAGAAATAATTTGAATTTTTTTAAGCCTGTCAGTTTCATTTTGAAGTCTATAATTAATGTATAAAATTTCATTAGTAAGCGAAGCCACTTCAGCAACAAAAATTGTATATTGTGCCTTTGAATAAGGCTGAGTGCTTTCTGAATAATATGAATGCATTGCGTGACCAAATTCGTGAGCAATTGCAGACGCCCAACTTTCTGTGCCATCAAAGTTCAAGAGAATGTAAGGGTGTGAACCAAATGCACTGATTGTGTAACCACCACTTGCCTTTTTATCTCGTGGAAGAGCATCAATCCAACCTTCTTTCACTGCTTTTTCAAACATTTCAACATAATCACTTCCAAGCGGTGCAAATGAGTTTTTAACATTATTTACAGCATCTTCATAAGAAATAGATTCTTTTTTATCAGAAAAACCTGCAGAAATATCACAAGAACAGAATTCATCAAGTTTCAAAAATTCTTTCTTAAGTTCAAAGTATTCTTGAAGAAGATTTGCTTTTTTGCTTACATTTTCAATATTTTTGTAAATTATATCTTTACTAACCTCTTCGCGATAAGTATACATATCAAGTGCAGACTCAAACCCCTTTTCTTTTGCAAGGAAATTGATATATTTAACATGAGATAAATAAAGCATAGCAAATGTTATGTTAAGTTTGCCATATTCAGCCAAAAACGCTTTCATAACGCGTTTTCTAATCTCTTGCGACGGAGATTTCAAAAAACTAGCATAAGTTCCATTTGAAAGTTTTATTTCTTCTCCATTTTCATCAATAAATGAACCATGTTCCATTTCAACATCTGAAAGATTTGAATATATATCATCTTGGGCTTGAAACCCAGAAAGTGACGCCATAAGCACCTCTTTATCTTCGGAAAGAGTGTGTGCCTTGTTTCTTAAAATATAATCAATAACCCTGTCAAAATCTTTAAAATCTTCATCATTTTTAAGTTCGTTTAAAAACTCATTAGAAAGACTTGAAAGTTCTGTTTTTGCAAATGCCAATCTTTCATTGATATTTGAGAAGAAATCTGAAATCATTTGATAATTTTTTAAATTTTCTTGATTTTTGCCATCATCGTCAAGTTTACACTTGGCATAAACCGCCAATTTTTCTAAAGTTACAGAGATTTCATCATCTGCTTTAAAATAATCTAAAAGTATTTTTTTATCATTTTTTTTGAGATTATTTTTGAATTTTTCAATATTTTTTAACATTTTTTTTGCATTTTCAAAATCACTTAAAAATTCATCATTTGATGTGTATAAATGCGACAAGTCCCAATTTGTGTTAATCATAAATTCTCCTTTTTATTAGTATATAACACGCTGACAAAAAAAGTCAAAAATAAAAAAGATAGAAAATATAATTCTATCTTTTTCTTCGTTATTTTCTCATTGTTTCATCTTCAGAAAAGAGTCTTTTTCTTCTAACACAAAGTTGAATCAAGAGCCAAAGTCCACAAAGACCCACAAGTGCATATAAAATTCGAACAAACACACCTGTTCCAAAAATCCATGCAAGTAAGTTCCAAGAGAACACACCAACTAAGAACCAGTTAAATGAGCCCAAGATTAGCACACAAAGTGTAATAATGTTTGCAATAATCATACTTTCATCTCCTTTTACAAATAGTATTAGCAGATGATTAAAA
>JAFQBZ010000119.1 GCA_017399515.1 Clostridia bacterium
AGTGATATCATCACTTCGTTCTACACATATTATCAAAATAACAGCAGTTATTTTTCTTACTATGATGAAGAAACCATTGAAGAATCTTTCTATACTTGGGCAATAATTAAAGAGGTTATCAATCAAAAATCAGCCGAAGCAATGTATGACGCTGACACAAACCCAACAGGATTTATTGTTTACACTCAAGAAAATGAAGATGATATTTGGGAAAAAGTTTACGATTATGTTTACGAACAAGTAAGTTCTTATGAAAAGAATATTTATAAGAGTGCTGGTTACGAAGAAGCAAACTATCCTGTTTGGCTTAAGACAGATGAAGAAGATGCAAGCGCTACAAAATTTGAGGCTTATGAAAAGATTGAAAGAGAAGGCGTTTGTTTAGATAAGTCTAAAGCCGTTAAAAAATCAACAGAAGAACAAATTAGAGCAAGAATTGCTGCAACTGCTACAAATCTTAAGGCATATTTGTTTGAACACATTGTTGAAACAGACGAAGACGGAAATGACACAAGAAAGCCAATTAAAGATACAGTTCAAGAAGAACAAAAATACCTTGATGAAATTAAGAAAGATAAGTTTATTTCAAATGCAAGATCTCAAGCATATGTAAACTATATTGAAGGGCTTGTTAACAGTGCAAAGAATACTGAAAACTTTGTTTCTGAAGAAGAACTTATCAATCAAGAAATCATTAGAGTTTATAAAGCATATTATGAATCTGAAGTTACAACACTTCTTCAAACATATTACTTAGACAACTATTTAATGAATGGAGAAGATACACCACTCACAGATAAGGCTGTTGCTGAAGCATTCTTGTCTAACTATTATTCAGATTATCAAACATATCAATTTGAAGATTCATACATCACTGTTATGACTTCAACTGATGATGCTTCACTTGTTTTATATCATTATGACGGTCAAGATTATTTCTTCACTGTTCAACATGTTTTGGTTAAGAATGACACATATATCACTGACGAAATCAAGAAACTTCCTGGTTATGATTCATCAGGTAAATATGATTATGATTCAACTGATGAAAATTCAGTTGCTAATCAATTTATGAAAAAAAGACAAGAACTCACTGATGCATATTTCATGGCTTCAGCAGTTAACAAAGATAACATTAAAGATTCAATTGTTGTTGATGATTTTGCTCATTATTATCATTATGACAAAGAAAGAGCAAATGCTGGTGACAATTGGGGATATATTGATGTTGCTGTGAAAGAAGTTGAAGAAGATGGCAAAACTGTTAAACATTATTTCGAAGATGAAAATTCTAACGGAATAGTTGATGATGGTGAAGAAATTGAAATTGAAGAAAAGAATGTTTTATATCTTGCAACCGATGAAGAGATTGAAAACTGCTATGATTTCAATTTCGAAAGATGGGTTAAATTTGCAGAAGATTATCAAATTGCTGATGCTTATGGAAAAAGAATTCTTCGTGAAAACAATGAAGATTTAGCATATGTTTTTGACACTGTTGATAATATTCTTTCAACAAGCAAAACTGCAGCAGAAAAGAAAATTGCAATTAGACAAAAAATTGCTTCATATTTATTCATTGAACTTGAATGGATTTTCTCAAGCGATTCACTTGGAAATGAATATTCTAACAAGCGTGGATATGTTATGTCTAACTATCCAGATGAACATGGTTCATGGGTTTCAGAATTTGCTTATGGTGCTAGAGATTTAATCAAGCAATTAAGAGGCAAACAAAATGATGGAACTTACACTTATGCAACAGTTCAAGAAGGTTTAAACGCACTTCTTGCTGGAGATATTGCTGCTTTTGATGCAAAATCGCTCACAAAGAAAGTTATTTCAACTTATGGTTATCACATCATTAAAGTTGAAGATGTTTTTGAAGGCGGCTATTCACTTGTTGATATTGAAGCAATCAAAACTGCACTTGGTGCAACAAAGATTGATTTAGATCAAGAATCACACTTAAATGCTGTTGTTAAAGCAATTAAAGAAACATACATTTGCAGTGGTTCAAATGAAACACTTTATGATCACTATTTCGATGAAATTTACACAAAACTTGTTGGTTCATCTTGGCTTGGTGATACTTCTCAAGAAGCAACATCAGGAACATATTTCTTAAAACTTGAATATGAATGGCTTCATGATTTATATCAAGCAGACGAAGTTGAATATGTTGATAAAGTTGGTTATAAAGAACTTTTAGAGTCAATTCAATAGAAAAATTAAGAAAAAAGGCTAAAATTCTGGCTTTTTTTCTTTTTTTCTTGTCAAAATTAAATTGGTATATTATAATAACACTATGGCTAAGGGGCAAAAAACTGAAAATATTGAAGTTAAAGAAAACGAAAAAGTGCAGAAAAATGAGTCTGCACTTGTTTCTGTTGCTGAAAAAAATGTTGAAGTTGAGCCTGAAAAAGAAATACCTGAAAATGTTGAAGTTATAAACACTGAAGATGTTCCTTTATTAAATAAAGAAGAAATTAAAGAGCAAACTGAATTTGACAAGAGCAGGGGGCTCGAGGTTTCGGAAGAGTATACTGAACAAAAGTATCAAAAGGTAATGGAATATCAAAGCCCAAAGAAGAAAAGAAAAAGCACAATTATCAATTTGTGTTTGCTTCTTATCAACCTTATTTTTCTTGTGACTATTGTTAAGTCGCTTATGAAAAATGTGGGCGAGAAAAACTTTTTAGATGTTTTGCAAGAACAGGGTTCGAAATGTTGGTGGCTTTTTGGTGGTTTGCTTATTTATGTTTTATTTATGCTTGTTCAAACACTTATGTATTATGTGCTTATTAAAGACATAACAGGCAAAAAAAGAATGAAACTTGCTTATGATGTTGCCATTGTTGGAAAATATTATGACAACGCAACTCCATTTGCTGCCGGTGGTCAGCCAATGCAAATTGTTAGGCTTGTTCAAAATGGGGTTTCAATTGGAACTTCAACCAGCATTCCTATTATTAAACTTATAATTAACAGTTCAGTAAGTGTTATTTTAACAATATTGTTCTTTATTTTTGGTGTGCCAAAAATTCCTATGTCAACACCGCTCAATGATATGCTTTTAATGATTTTAATCATTCTTGCTGTTATTGGGCTTGTTATAACCATTATTGTGGTTGTATTCACTTTTTTAATGGGAACAGGTGGTCTTGTTACTCGTTCGTTTATCAGTGGAATACTTAGAATTGGATATAAACTTAAACTTGTTAAAAATTATCGTGAAACCTTCCAAAAAGTGTTGAATCAGGTTGCAGAATATAAAGTTTCATTCAGGTATATTTGGAAGAGCAAAAAAACTCTTTTAAAAATGATTGTGCTTAGCATTTTTGAATGTTTGACCTATGCAATAATGCCTTATTTTGTGGTTCAAGCATTTATTGGACCAACAGAAATTGAGCCAATGATGATGCTTGTTGTTTGCATTTCTCAGTATTATATTTGTGCAATGGCAAGTAGTTTCATTCCGCTTCCTGGTGGTTCAGGTATGATGGAAATTTCGTTCATATTCTTATTTGGTGTTATTGTTGGTGAAAATATTGTTCTTGCACTTCTTGCTTGGAGAATTTTATCTTATTATTTAATTCTTGCACATGGTTTTGTTCATGAACTTACTCACATAATTAAGAATTTTGTTAAAAACAGAAAATTAAGAGAATTGAAATAAATTCTCTTTTTTTATGAATAAAAATTTTTTAAGTGTTAATGATTTTAGTAACGGGGGAATTTATGAGAACTTTTTTACTAAGAGCAAAACATTTTTTTAGAAGAAATATTTATCCTATCACAGTTACATTTTGCACAGTGCTTGTTTTAGGAATTATCACATTTTCGGCTTATGCGTCTATTAAAGAAAGCAATCAAGAACTTGCGCAAACAAATAATCCGGTTATTTCAGAAAATGAACCGGCTCAAAAAGAAGATGACAAGACCACAGAAATGGGTGGTTCTGGTTCAACTCAAAAGCCAGAAGCAACAAAGCCGGTGGTTCAACAAATTGTGTTTGACAAACCTTTTGATAATGCAACAGTTTTAAAAGATTATACTGATAGTTCTTTGGTTTATGACGCAACAACAAAACTTTGGTGCACACATCAAGGCATTGATTATTCCGCAATTGAAGGGCAAGAAGTGAAATCGGTTTATGATGGTGTGATTTCAAAAGTTGAAAGCACAATGATGTATGGCACGATTATTTATTTAAAGGTGTCTGATGAACTTACGGTTGTTTTTAAAGGGCTTGCATCGGGTGTTTCAGTTAAAGAAGGTGACACAGTTAAAAAGGGTCAAATTATTGGCAAAGTAACAAGTTTTTTGGCTGAAAAGGCAGAAGGCATACATTTGCATTTAGAAGTGCTTAAGGCAGGAAAACTTGTGAATCCTAATGAATATTTCAAAAAATAAATAAAAGGTAATTTTACCTTTTATTTTTATTTGCGTTTTATTTAATTTCTTAATATAATAATTATGTATAAGAATTTGCTTTTTTTGATTGCTGGAAAATTTACAGAAACTAATAATAGGAGAAATTTATGAATAAAACAAAAATTGTTTGTACTATTGGACCTTCTTGCAATGATATTGAAACCATTAAAGATATGATTCGTGCGGGTATGGATGTTGCTCGTTTTAATATGAGTCACGGAACTCATGAATCACACAAAGAATTAATTGATCTTGTTAAGCAAGCAAGATATGAAATGGGTGTTCCTGTTGCTATTATGCTTGACACAAAGGGTCCTGAAATTAGAATTAGACAATTTAAAGACGGAAAAGTTAATTTAAAGAAAGGTCAAGATTTTGCTCTTACAACTGAATATGTTGTGGGGGATTCAAGCATTGTTTCTGTAACTTATGAAAAACTTCCTTCAATTTTGAAAACAGGCACAAAGATTCTTTTAAATGACGGACTTATCGAACTTAAAGTTACAAGCGTTGCAGGAAAGATTATTTACACACGAGTTGTTGTGGGTGGTGAACTTTCTAACAATAAATCAATCAATATTCCAAGTGTTGAACTTAACATGAACTATCTTGGTGATGTTGACAAAAAAGATTTAGCATTTGGTGTTGAGCAAGGTGTTGATGCTTATGCAATTTCATTTGTAAACAGTGACGATGATGTTAAAGTTGTTAGAAAATATCTTGAAAAACTCGGTGAAAGAGATGCATTTATCATTTCTAAAATTGAGTCTGCAAAAGGTGTTGAAAGAATGGAACAAATCATAGCAGCGTCTGACGGTGTTATGGTTGCTCGTGGTGATATGGGTGTTGAAATTGCATTTGAAAAATTGCCACAAATTCAAAAGAAGATGATTTCTATTGCAAACAGTCTTGGAAAATATACAATCACAGCAACACAAATGCTTGAATCAATGATTAATAATCCAAGACCAACAAGAGCCGAAATTTCCGATGTTGCAAATGCAATTTATGATGGCTCGTCAGCAATTATGCTCTCAGGTGAAACAAGTGCAGGAAAGTATCCTGTTGAATCAGTTTCAACAATGAACAAGATTGCTTCAGAAGCAGAAGATTATATTGAAGAAAATTGCATTCTTCAAAAGAACACTCCAACCAAGAGCATTACTTGTGCTGTTGGTTATGCTGCTTGCACACTTGCATCTTCACTTAATGCTAAAGCAATTTTGGTTACAACAAATTCAGGCTTGTCTGCTTCTTGCATTTCAAGATATAGACCAGTATGCAAAGTTGTTGCTCTTACACCAAATTTAAAAACATATTATAGATTAGGAATGTTCTGGGGTGTTAACCCACTTTTAGATAAGGTGTTTTATAACACTGATGAACTTTTGGCTTCTGCAAAAGAACAGGCTAAAAAGTTTAAGTATGTTAAAAAGGGAGATATCGTTATTCAAACTGCTGGAATTATGACCGGTGCAAC
>JAFQBZ010000120.1 GCA_017399515.1 Clostridia bacterium
AACAAAGAACTTAAAGAATTTTTCAGTGGCTTTGGATATATCGCTCATCAAAAATATCAAGATGAAAACGGCGTTGATTTCACTCATGTGACTTGTGAAAATTTTGAAGTTATTTTTAATGATTATGACATGGCTGTTATTTGCAACCCTGCAAACACAAAATCAGATTCAGGTTTTGATTATCCAGCATTTTTAACATATTGCGATTCTGTTGACCTTGCTCCTGAGCAAGCAATTGCAGACATCGTTACAGCAGACTTCTTGACTCCAAGATTTCCATCTTACGCAGAAAAAAGAAGAAAGCATAAAGACGCTCAAGCAAGAAGTGCTTTTGAATCACTTCCTAAAGCAATGAGAATGAAACTTAAATCAATCAATGAAAAAATTGCTGCCGAAAATGCTCTTATGGAAAATAAAGGTAAATATGGCACATTCGACGCTGAAGAGTTTTTGAAAACAACTTACGGCGAAGGACAATAAAAACAACATCACCCACCCCACCTGGTGGGTTTTTCTTTTGCAAAATTTTATTTTACTCTGTTCTCTTTTCCCTATTTCAAGCCCCTTACAAATCCATACAATAAAAAAACTAGCAATTTCTTGCTAGTTTTAATTTTACATTTTAGTTTTAGGTGCAGCCCCATCATCAGCAAAACACGCCGGAATTGGAATGTCTTTAAACTGCTCATAAATCTTATCAATCAAAGCAATATTTTCATTTTGCTTTACACTTTTTAAGACCAACTCAACTGCTTTATTTGAATATCTCGCTGTAAGTAACGCAAGCATTTCAATATAAGGAGAAATTACTTGATCTTGAGTTAAATTATCATTTCTTTTAATATCAATTCTAACTAAACCAGCATCATATTTACCATGCAATCGATTATCTACATTTCTAGTTGTTGCGTTTAAATTAAAATCACAATCATTCATTTGTAAAAATGGTTCAAATAATGGCAAAAATAAAATAGACATACCTTTATCAGGTGTGTATGTACCAGCAAAAATTCTATTATTCATTGAAGTAAAATCATTATAATTTTCCGGATCTATAATACAGCCAAAAATATTTTTTCCATTTGTAGAAAAAGCCAATCCTTCAAGATGTGTTTTGTGTCCATATAAATTTTCATCAAAAATAACATCATAACTTAAAATACCACTATAATAAACATCATTTGTTATCGCGTTTACAAAATTTAACACTAATTCTTGGTTTTGTTCTTCTAAAGAATTATCCATAACAACCCCCTTTCATTAGTTTCATTATAAGAAATTAAATATTTAATGTCAATACTGAATTTTTATTAAATTAAATAAATCTGTCGATTCTCATAAAAAAAGCACATAGAAATTCTATGTGCTTTTTTATTTTAACTATTAGGCTTAAAATTAATAACAATTTCATTTTCTTGCTCGTTTTCAGATTTTCCTTTAGTTGAAGTCGCCCCTGACCTTCCAGCAACTTCACCAATAGTTGCCCCTTGAGTTTCAGCAAACAACTCATCTGAACCAGATTTTTCCACAGTAGCAGATTCTTCAAATGATGGTTCTTCTTCTTTTGATTCAACTGTAGGAACTTCAGGTGAATCACTAGCCTTTTCACTGCTTTCTTTAACAACTATATTAGACAATGTTTTAACTCTCTTTAATAGCCATTCACTTTTTGCTTTTAATACTTCATAATCAGATTCTGGAATTTTCCACTTCAATCTTTCTAAAAGTGAAGTAGCCCTTCTTAAACCATCTTCAGTTCGATTCATATCACCTTGAGTAATAGATTCTAAATCTAAACCTATTATTCTCTCTAAACTATCAAAAACTGTTTTGACTGAATTTAAAACTGAATCAATAGACATACCTTGATCTTTTAATTGTTCGTCAGACAACTCATCAATATATCTAATATCTGGATTATCCTTATCACCTATATTTGTTGTTAACTTACGCTTAACAACATGTTCTAATTGATTTTCTAAAATTTCTTCTGGTGATTTTGTTTTTTCTTGAGCCTGTTTCTGTTTATCCTCTTCAATCACTTTTTGTCTTTCTAAAATTGTGTCCTTTGCTCTTCTTAAAAGTTTTATTTTTGATTGCAATTCTCCTATTTTTCTTCCAATAGTTGCTTTTTCTTCACCACTTTCAGCACTTTTTTGTTGAGTCTTTAATTGAGATATTTGACCATCTAACACTGCGATTTTTTCATCGATATTAGACATTGCTTGTTCAAAAACATTTTCATCTGGAGATAAACTATTTTCAATTTGACTAGCATAAGTATTTGCCAATTTTCTCATAAGCAATTTAATTAATGTTTCCTCATCTGCAATTTTAAAATGTTCATCATTAAAACCATTTTGTCTAATAAGAGCAAATTCAACTTTTGATAATTCCCTTCCAATCAATTTTTCAAATTGTGCTTTATCCACAATATTTATAATTAAATTAAAGTCATTAAGACTAAATTCTTTTTCACCACTCAATAATCTTAATATATTTTTCTCGTCTGTAGCGTTTTGCGCTAATGCTGCATGTTTTATTGAGCGTTCAAGGCTATTTAAATGTTTTTCAATTTTTGAAATTTGAGATAATATTTCAGATACAGAACTTTCTTTTCCCGGAGTCGATAATGCTTCTTCTAATTCTTTTTTCTTTTCATATAACATCTTTTGCAATGCGTTTTTATTAAATTTATTTTCATTAAGAAAAGCATCAAATCCATTTCGCTTAGTTAATGGTTTTGAATAATCTATCTTTATTCTACTTTTATTTTCTAATATTGAACTAAATTGAGAATTATATTTAATTAATTCTTCTGGGGGTCTTCCTGACGCTGAAAGTGCTTCTCTCAACATTATTTCTGGTGGTTTTATTGATGCTAATTCTTCATCTATTTCAAGCAATCTATCTTTAAGTTTTTGGGCTGAGTCTGCAGATAGAGTCACCATATTTAATTTTTCTGTGATTTCTGCTTTTTCTGATAAAAGGTCTCTTTTTTTCTTGTTCTCATTTTCCATTCTATTATCCAAAATCTCAATAAGTTTATCAAATATAACAGATTCAGTAAATTCTCTTCGACGCTTTTTAATATCTTCTGCTTCATTAGGATCAGTAGCATTATCTAACTCTATTCTAAAATTTTCGTAATTTGCGGAATTAGAAAGATTATAACTATTACTATAAATAGAATTTGAATAACTTTTGTCAAAATATCTATTTGTTTTTATTGTTGATAAATAATTTTCAGTTTCAGAAATCTCTTTATCTTCCACTTTACCACTTAATACTGTAGTAACTCCTGTTTTAACTTCACTCTTAATTTCTTTTGTTATTTCTTCTCTTTTTTTAATTTTTTCTTCTTCTCTTATTAAAAACGCCTCAGCAGCAACACCCATTTTGTTACCATTATGTTTTTCCATTAAATTTCTATAGGTTTCCGCTTTAACTTTTATCTCTTCTTCTGGTTTTTGAACTTCTTTTGTCTTTATACCATAAACACTATTATACTGAATTGTATCAGAAACGCTTTTTCCATAATAAGAAGATTGCATTGATGTCATTTGAGAGTCGTGTTGGCTGAAGACATTTGTTCCGGCTTCTTCACGAATGGCTTTTTCTTCAAACACTGAAGCATTTGCTACTTGTTCTTTAAATTTATTTACTTGCATTTTGAAATCGGCGTTAAACTTAACCTTTAAAAAGGTTTCCATAAGGTCCATACTGTTTTCAAGACCAAAAAACACCATTGCAGCATAGGCTCTAGTGAAATCTCTTTGATTATAAAATTGAAGCACTTTGCCCATTCCCATCAAGTTATGCGAAAGTGTTGAATTATTTTTGCAAAGTGAAAGGAATTCTTGTCTTCTTTCTGATCTAACATGAACCATAAATTGCTCAAAAGTAACCTCAAAACCTGCACCAAGTTGACCATAAGCCATCATGGCAGAAATAGATTCTTTATCTGCCTTTGCTTGAACTTGCATGCTCTCACTATAAATAGAATGTCCATTTAAAGTTGGGAAATATTTAAGCCCCTTAAAACTATGTTTGAAATTTTCTTTCTTTTTGTTTCTAAGTTCAAGTTCTTTAAGTTTTTTGATGACTTTTTCATACTCTTCAAGCATTTCTTTCTTTTTTGCAGCAGACAAACTTTTAATCCTTGAAGAACGAGAACCGCTATCAACTTCGGCTTCCATTCCCCTTATTTCTTTATCTGCTCTTTCTTGATTTTCTCTGCCAAGTTTTTTGCTTTCAAACTTTTGCATTTTCTTATCTTTTATACTTATTGAATCAGCCATATCGCACCTCAAATAATTATCCAATTTGATAGTAACATTTATATTTTTTATTAGTCAAATTAAACATAAGATTAAGTAATAAATGTATAAATTTTTTTGTGCAATTTGACCATATTTTAAAAATCTGCAAGAAAAAAGCCTTAACCTTTAGGTTAAGACTTAATTTGTTTTTATAACTATTTTGCTCTGTACATAACTTTAACGCCAGGTCCCATTGTGCTTGCAAGGTTAACAGACTTAATGTATGTTCCTTTTGCTGCTTGTGGTTTTGCTTTAACGATAGCGTCAACGAATGTGTCATAGTTTTCCATAAGTTTTTCAACGCCGAAACACTTTTTACCGATTGCAGCGTGAACAATACCGAATTTGTCAACTCTGTATTCAACTTTACCGGCTTTAACATCTTTAATAGCCTTTTCAACATCCATAGTAACTGTGCCGCTCTTTGGGTTTGGCATTAAGCCACGAGGTCCAAGAACACGAGCGCAACGACCTACAACGCCCATCATATCAGGAGTTGTGATACATACATCGAAGTCAAGCCAGTTTTCTTTCATAATCTTGTCAACGATTTCTTCTGCGCCAACAACATCAGCACCTGCTGCTTTTGCTGCATCAGCCTTGTCGCCTTTAGCAATAACAACAACTTTTGCTGTTTTACCAGTTCCGTTAGGAAGAACAACGCTTCCACGAACTTGTTGGTCAGCACTTCTTGGGTCAACACCAAGACGAATGTGAATTTCAATTGTTTCGTCAAATTTTGCAGTTGCAGTGTCAATAGCAAGTGCTAAAGCGTCAGCAACTTCATAAAGTTTTCCGGCTTCGATTTTTTCAGAAGCGTTTCTATAATTTTTACCGTATTTCTTCATAATCTCTGCCTCCTTTATTCTTCAACAGTAACGCCCATTGAGCGTGCTGTTCCCTTAACCATGCTCATTGCTGATTCAAGTGATGTTGCGTTTAAATCAGGTAATTTGATTTTAGCAATTTTTTCAACTTGAGCCTTAGTTAATTTTCCGACCTTTGTTTTGTTTGGAACACCTGAAGCCTTAGAAAGACCAAGTTCTTTCATGATAAGAACTGCTGCAGGAGGTGTCTTTAATACGAAGTCAAAACTTCTGTCTTCATAAATTGTCATGATTACAGGAATGATTAAGCCTTCTTTGTCTGCAGTTTTTGCGTTAAAATCCTTAACAAATTGACCAATGTTAATTCCGTGAGGTCCAAGGCTTGAGCCGATTGGAGGACCTGCAGTTGCTTTTGCAGCAGGAATTTGGATTTTTACGGTTGCTTTAATTTTCTTTTTTGCTGCCATAATTATCTCCTTTATTCGAATCTCTCGAATAATTGTGGTTTATATTGAAGCATGAAAAATTTACTTCTCCCACCTATATATAGACAGGCTGGCAAGCCTGAATATACCAAATTAATCTATAATTTCGATTTGTGAAAAATCAACATCGATAGGTGTTGGTCTTCCAAACATCTCAACTTCTACTCTGCACTTTTGTTCATTTTCATCAACTGACATAACAGTTCCAACAAAACCGTCAAGCGCACCATCAGTCATTTTAACTTTTTGACCCACTTCAACTTTAATGTCAACAACAACAGGTTCAAGTTTCATCTTCTTAACTTCTTCGTCAGTAAGAGGAAGTGGACGACCTTGAGGGCCAACAAATCCGGTTACACCACGAGAGTTAACAATTGTGTGCCACAAACTGTCAGTGTATCTCATCTTAATTAAAATGTAGCAAGGAAAGAGTTTTCTTTCAACTGCTTTCTTTTTGCCATTTTTGCCTTCTTCAATAACTGTTTCCATTGGAATTTTAACTTCCAAAATATAGTCTTGAAGATTGTTTTTAATAACACATTTGTTAAGGTTATCAACAGCCATTGCTTCGTAACCTGTGAATGTGTGAAGCACATACCATTTAGGTTCTTCTAATTTAGATGTATCAATCATATAATCTTTCCTTCTATGCCTTAATATTTTTTGGGGCATAAGCCATATTAAATATTAACAATCAAATTTATAATCCATGTAAGAAGAGAATCAATACCAAAAATAACAAGCATAAAGACAGCAACAACCACTAAAACTGTTCCTGTTTGTTTGCATGCTTTGCCAAAAGAAGGCCAAGAAACTTTTTTAAGTTCAGAAACAGTTTCTTTAACTCTGCTTCTCTTTTGCTTTTCAACCTTTGCTTTCTTTTGAGTTTTGGTTTGCTTTGAAGTTTTTGCTGTTTTTTCAGCCTTTGCTTTAGCCTTTAAATCTTTCTTACTAACTTCAGTTAAAACTTCATTAGATTTTTCAATCTCTGCATTCTCTTTTGTAGGCATCTTTTTATTTTTTGCCATAGCTTTCTCCTACTATTTAGATTCTTTATGTGCTGTGTGTTTTTTGCATGTTGGACAATATTTATTGAATGTTAATCTATCTGGATCGTTCTTTTTGTTTTTGAAACTTTCATAGTTACGATTCTTACATTCTGTGCATTCCAAAGTAATTCTATTTCTCATAATTTTTCTCCTCAAAAAATTAACACCGCCATTTGGTTCGGTGCTATGATATAATATCACAACAAACTTTCGCTGTCAATAGAAAAATTTAATATTTCCTGCGAAACATTAAATTACTCTTTATGATATTAAACTGACTATATTCTAATAACTTTTTATTAAAATGTCAATGTTTTTTTTAAAATCGTTAAAATCTATTTTTATAAGGCAATTTTTGGTTTGGGTATTTACGAATTAATTTTGCTGTGTTATAATTTTTGTTAGGTATAATTATGAAAAATTTAACAACAACACAAAAATTAAATAAACTTTATGAAATAATGCTAAGTTTAGAAGCCGAACTTGGGGTTTTGCCATCACTAAACATCGCACCAAACCTTCAAAACCCGAACCTTAGCGACTATTACCAAAAACTTGCTGAACAAGAATTTCGAAATCAAACATTTTCACAAATGGTTGAAGCCGTTGGTTACACAGACCTTCCACAAGTTGTTTCAAATGAAAAATATGCAAAACTTGCAGGTTTCGCTTTTGACTATTTGGGTCAACACATTGTTGGCAAAGAACTTTATCGTGGGTGTCGTGAAATTGAACATCACGCAAATCTTTTATTTGATGAACATTATCACAAAGGTGTTGGTGACGCTTGTAACGGACTGTTTGCTGCCGATAACTATAGCAAAGCAGACCTTTACAGCAGCAAGAGTTCTAAACACGACTGCGTGCTTAAATTCAAAGCCCCAGAATTAAAAATTATTGATGATTTCACTTTAAAAATTGATATATCAAGAATTTTTAATGGTGAAGAACCATCAGTTGAAAGCCATAGACAAATTTTAGAAGAAATTAAAAACTTCACACTTGCAATTCCAGACCAAAAATATCAATCCGGTTTCTTTTACACTCTTTTAAATGACCCATCAATCATTGCAATGATTCTTAGTTATGACGCTGTTTATGACAATAACTTCCCTGCTTTTGCAATTCTTAATCGTGGAAAAATTTGTGTTTCAAACAGCGAATGTGAACGCATTAAAAACTCAACAAAAACATATTCTTAACAAAAATAAAAACGAGCAAATTTTGCTCGTTTTTTTATTTTCGTATTTATTTATTGAACACCAAAGTTCTGTCGAAATTAGGGTTCTTTTCTCTTAAATATGCCTTTAATTTTTCAACGGCTCTGCCTCTGTGAGAAACAGCATTCTTTTCTTCTTCAGAAGCCTCGCCAAATGTCTTTTTAAGGTCTGCTGAATAGAATAAACAATCATAGCAGAATGATTCATCACCAATCTTTTCAGTTGTGATTTCACCATAGGTTCTGCCTACAAATGTTCTAACAACGCTGCCATCAACATAGCAAATAACACATTCATAGTTTGCCATTCTGTCAAATCTGCCAGAAAGTTCTTCAAGAAGTTTTTGTCTGTTTGCTTCATCGTTATGGTCACCAGCATATCTTGCCGAGTTCACACCAGGAGCCCCTCCAAGAGCATTTACGCAAAGACCAGAATCATCTG
Organism: Clostridia bacterium; assembly: GCA_017399515.1. Classification (GTDB taxonomy): domain Bacteria; phylum Bacillota; class Clostridia; order Christensenellales; family UBA1242; genus RGIG1681. Next base: position 8,345 of record JAFQBZ010000120.1, read on the forward strand.
CCATAACAGCATAATCAAGACCCTTTTCTTTGCAAAACTCTGCAATTGTTGTTGCTTTGATTTTTGCATTTGCTTCCATTGTTGTGCCTGTTTCGGCAATATCACCAACAAAGCCAATTTCTTGAAGTGAAACAAGGTTATAACCCTTCATCATTTCTCTAATTTCTTGAAGTTTGTGTGCATTATTAGTTGCGAGCACGATTGTTTTCATTTTCTAAAACCTTCCTTTCTATTTTATTTTGAACAAGTTTAATTAAGTAGTGCATTGCTATTGCAAAAATTATGCCAACAGCAAACCCTACCAAAACATCTGTTAAATAATGAACGCAAAGAATCATTCTTGTGAGCCCACAAATAACAGACACGGAAATTGCAGCGATTCCAATTTTTTTATGGAACATAAACACTGAAACAGCAAGACACATTGAAACAGTTGAATGCCCTGACGCCATTGACGAACCACTTGGAATGTCATAACCTGCTAGTTCTAACACCGACATAAATTCAGGGTGCGATTCAAATGGTCTTGCCCTGCCAATGACAAGTTTCAAGAAATACTCATTAAACAAGAATGTTATAAGCACCGTAATAGTCGCATAAACACCAAGTTTTCGAGTTTTGTTGATGGCAAGCAAAACAGCAAGAATTGCAACGATTGACAAAAAGTCACCAATGTGTGTAATGATTTTTGCAATGGTTAAAATAACTTTGTTGTTTCCAAATGTGCTGTAAAACCAATTTGCAACTTGAAAGTCCATTTTTCACCTGCTTATAAATCAATGATTTTGCTTGTGTCTGCAATCTTCACAATTTGATTATAGCCATTTTGTTTTATTTTGTCAGCAAAATTATTGAAGTTTTTTGGAAAAGCAAAAGTTGAAACATCATAGCCTTTTTGCATAAGTTCAATCTTTGCTTTCATAATGTCTTCAAATGAAGCATTTTTGTCATAAACAAGGGCAAGTTTTTTGCTTAAAGTTTTTGCTTTTCTTTCAACCATAAGCATAACAACAGAATAAAGCCCAATGCTTGCACCAACAGCAGGAATAGACACACCAGCAAATTTTTCAATCATTTTGTCGTATCTTCCACCACCGCCGATTGCTCTGCCAAATTCTTCATCATAAACTTCAAACACTGTTCCGGTGTAATAACCTTGACCACGAATAATTGTCACATCATAAACAACTTTAAATGTTTCGCTGGTTTTAAATTTTGAAGCAGTGTCGATGATTGTTTTAAGTGAATCAACAACAGCACTTGAAACACCTGCTTTTTCAAGCATTTCAAAACTTTCAGCATTTGTTTTTGCGGTTTTGATTTTTTCGATTGCTTGCATAAGTTTTTGAACAGCACCTGCTTCAAAGCCATTTGAAACAAGTTCATTTGCAACGGCTTCATAACCAATCTTGTCAAGTTTATCTAAACTCACGCAAACTTCAATCACTTTGCTTGAGTCAAAGCCACAACTTGTAATAATTTCATTAAGTGCCCTTCTATCATTAACTTTAATTGTCACATTTTTAAAGCCTAGGCGCGCGTACGCACACATATATGAATATAAAAGTTCAACTTCGCAAAGTGGAGAACTGTCGCCCAAAATATCAATATCACATTGAGTGAATTGGCGAACACGACCACGCTGTGGGCGTTCTGCTCTAAACGATTCATCAATTTGAATTGCCTTAAATGGAACCGGCAACTTTTCTTTATTGTTCAAGAAAAATCTAACAAGCGGAACAGTTAAGTCATAACGAAGCCCTTCTTCAACAATATCACTTTCTTTAAGATTTGGCTTTGTAAGGTCAAGTTTGTCACCACGCTTGATGGTTTTAAACATAAGTTTTTGGTTGTCACCAGAGTCCCCACTTGTAAGAAGGTCTAAACTTTCTAAAATTGGAGTTTTGATTTGCAAAAATCCGTTTTGTTTATAGGTTTGTAAAATAATCTGTTCGGCATAACTTCTAACATCCATTTCTGCTGGAAGATAATCAACTGTGCCACGAACAGGATTAGTCGAAATTTTCATAATATCCTCACTTTTAAGATAGAATCTTAAATTAACATAAATTCATTATAAACCCTTATCTCAAGAAAGCAAAGTGATTTTTAATGGATTTATTTTTAATTTTTATCT
>JAFQBZ010000121.1 GCA_017399515.1 Clostridia bacterium
AACATAAGCACTATCGTTATGAACAGTTTTAAGTGCTTTATCGAGTTTAGCCTTAAAGTATTGTTCAAGTTTGTTCTTCTTCGCTTCTTCAGAAAGACCACCAATCTTTGGATTCTTTCTCATGAAGTCTGACAAGTGAACACCAGCCAAACGATGTGTCAAACTTTCGTAACTTACATGGTTTCTTTGATCTTTGATAAGTTTCAAGAGTCTTGAAAGTTCATCGGCTTGCATCTTATGAAGAGCAAGTTCTGCTTGAGTTGTTGCACCTGTAAATGTCTTACCAACAAACATATTATTGATTGTTGTTGAAGCAGGAATCTTACCGTCCATGGTAATTCTGCGTTTACACTTGCTTAACTCTTGAGCCAAGCCTTCCATAATCTTACGCTGTTGAACTGCGATTGGACTCTTATCAAGAGTTCCAAGACCAATAGCGTTTCTGCCAAGACCTCTAAGACCTGAGGCATATTTATCATAAATCTTTTGAGCATAAGGACCAAATTTCTTGAATTCTTCCTTGAATGCTTTAGCAAATTCTGCACTAGAACCTTTAAATGTACTGCTAAATTTAATAAACTCATTCATCATGTTATTGATGTTGATAGTTTCATTTTGAATTCGCAAGACATCTGCACTTGATCTAGGACCTTGTGAAACTTGTTTTGCACGAGAACCAAGACCAGTTTGAGGAATAGCGTTTTGAACATCTCTGTATCTAAATGAACCATCTCTGAATCTTGCAGCCTCAGGAGACATTCCTCTTGATACCATGTATGAACTAGCGCTAACTTTGTTATCTCTAGCAACCTTCTTAGCAAGGATTCTATTGATTCTAGTAAGTTGAGCGTTAATTGCATCTTCACGCTTTCTTCTTTCTTTTTCTTTTTGTTCAGCATTCAACATTTGATATTGAATAGCAGTTTTAAGTTTATAACGCTTAATCATATCAAAGTAACGCTTTCTGCTCATAAATGTACGAGCAAATTTTTCGAAATCATCACCATAATCTCTTTCTTTGTTACGCATTGCAGCAGTTGCTCTAAATCTATCTGCCACTGCACGCGCTTCATTGAAGTCATGGAGATGTTTTTCTTTTCTGCTTCTTGATGGATCACCAGCATAGCCAAGTGTTCCAGGAAGATCAACAGGTTTTCCTGTGCGTTGAGCGCGTTCCATTCTCTTAACGAAACTTGCAAGCGCAGGATCTGTAAATGCTTGTCTCTTTAACTTATCTTGAGCAAGGTCAAATGCACCTTGTTCTTCAGCAGACATATTTGCATAGTTTGCTGGTTTATTAAGATAAATCTTTTGAGATTCATAAATTTTGATTTGTTTTTCTTTTTGTTCACGAGTAAGAGTTGTATCATTCTTGATTGCTCTAATCTTGTGTTCAAGAACTTTGTTCCAGTTCACATATTGTGTACACATCTTTGGAAGACCTTTAACAGTCTTGAAGATAACAGCATTGTAACCAACAACTGCACCGTGACCAATACCCTTGCCAAGTTTAGCAAGTCCTGAGTCACCCCAGTGGCGTTTACCCATACT
>JAFQBZ010000122.1 GCA_017399515.1 Clostridia bacterium
GTTCCTGTTACCGCTGTTCCAATCACCGCTGTTCCAATCACCGCTGTTCCTGTTACCGCTGTTCCTGTTACCGCTGTTCCAATCACCGCTGTTCCAATCACCGCTGTTCCAATCACCGCTGTTCCTGTTACCGCTGTTCCAATCACCGCTGTTCCTGTTACCGCTGTTCCTGTTACCGCTGTTGCAAAGACCTGTGCAAGCCTTTCCCAAGTTCACCAGTTCAAGGACTTCATTCCAGGTCAGTTCCCTGATGATGTGAATCTTGTTGGTGCTGCACTTGCTGTCATCAGCATGGGTGTCAATGACACCAAGTGCTTCCACTTCGGCAACCTTATTGTTGCAGTCAAATTCATAATAGTTGAAACAGTCAGATGCTTTTGTGCAGAAGTGAAAACCCCTGTCACAACATTTAGGATCAACATCTTCTTCAAATGTCTTTCCTACTTCAAATTGATAACCCCTGCATGTCCAGTCAGGTTTGAAAACTTTGTACCCTTTCATGTGTTTTGTACCATCCTTTCAAAATATAGTGTCATGAAACCTTGATTCCAGTGACTTCTTCAAATTTCTGCTTTGTGATGACATAGGTGTATTGACCTGACATCTTGACAGCCATTCCAAACTTCAATGTTCCCTGCTGCAATCCAATCCTGATGAACTGTTCAGAAGCATTCAGCAGGGAAGCAGCCTGTGCAACAGACAATCTGTTTTTGTCCTTCATAGATCTTCACCGCCTTTCCTTGTATCTTCCCAAGATACATCAATCGCAAAAAAATATTTCATCAATTTCCTGTGAAGTTAAATTGTATCTGATCTTGATTGCTCTGATTTCAGACATGGTGAATTCTGCACCATTGGTTTGATTGATTTTTGCATTCAATCTCTGAAAAGAAATTCCAATTGCTTCTGCAAGGGATTCCTGGGTGTCACCATGTAATTTCATTACACTGACAAACTTGTTCTTATTCATACTTGTCACCATCCTTTTCCATGAATTTGTTTGCATTATACTGTTTCTTTACTCTTGCAATATGTCTTCCATCTGCAAGACCATAATGATTGACCACCTTGAACTGCTGTGGTTTCCGTTCAAGTCCTTCAACAAAGACTTCAAATTCCTTTTCAGAATCAAATTGAAGGATCTGATCAATACATGCTTCCAATACCTTCTTCATTGTTACCTTCTTTCTGTATCTTCCAAAGATACACCTACCGCAAAAAATTTTGCTGCTGTTGCAGCCTTTCTTTCAATGCCTGCCTGAACTCTTTACTGTGTCCATTTATAGTCAGACCTTGTGCAGTTCTTTCATCTTCCAGTGCAAACCTGATTTCAAGTTCATCAACTGAAAATTCAGGTTTGAATTGTCGCCAGGTTGCCCTGTCCATTTCAATCAATTCCTGCCATAATTCAGGATAATATCTTCTTAATTTTCGCAATTCTTCCAAGGACTGCAAAGGGCAACACCAACAGGACACCCTGGAAAAATGTTCATAAAGACCTTCCCAATCAAAACCCTTGTCATAGCAGAAGGACAGTGCTTTTTCTTCATCCCAACCCCAATCAACAAGGGGATGTTCATGCTGCTTGTTTTGCTCTCTCTCTAATCTGTATTGTTCATCAGCAGCAATTCCAACATATTCAATGACATTGTACTGTTCCATCAAAGCATTTTTATATTTGGACAGCATGTCTGTTTTCAGTTTTGAAGTACACCATCTTGACCTGCTTCCTGCCCATGAATAACCTTTGGGATTTCCAGGAATGGGTTTCTTCCTTTTCACTGTATGTTCCAACATCATATATTTGAATGATTCAGGACTTTTCAGTGTGACAAATTTGATCCCTGCATCTTCAACAATCTTTTTGACCTTTTCAACATGTCTATACATTGCAGGAAATTCCATCCAGGTGTCACAATACAGAACAATGTCAATTTGCATTCCAAGTTCCATCATGTGAAGCAACATTGCAGTTGAATCTTTCCCACCTGAAAAGGAAACAATGTGCAAATCAGGTTTCTTCATTCTTTCAGCCTTCCTTTCTTTATTGGTGCGGATGACAGGACTTGAACCTGCATGATGTTTCCATCAAAGGAATCTGAATCCTTCATGTCTGCCTATTCCATCACATCCGCATGTGTTTTGTGTGTATCTCTGTACGATACAAGCATATTATAATGTATCTTGTGAGTTTTGTCAATAGGTTTTTTCAAATTTTTAAGATATTTTTTCAAGAAAAATTGAAATTTCATCAAAAATGTGGTAAAATAAAGATACAAACAAAATTTGAAAGGAAGTGCAAACATCATGACAATGGGTGCATACATTAAACATTTAAGGGAACAGGCAGGTCTTTCACAAGAAGAATTGGGGAAATCCCTGAACCCACCAGTCAACAGGGCAGCAGTGAACAAATGGGAAACTGGTCAGGTTGAAAACATCAAAAGAAACCACATTCAGCAACTTGCAAGAAAATTTGGTGTCACACCTTGTGATCTGATGTGTTTTGACAATCAGTTTGACACACCAGTCCTTGCAGAAGAAGTCAAGACCCTGGAAATGGTTCAGAAACACTTTGGGAAGGATGCTGTCAGACTGCTGCAATACTTCCAGGAACTGAATCACATTGGAAAAGAAAAAGCATTGGAAGACATTGGTGACTTGACAGAACTGTCCAAGTACACTGAAAAAGGGGAAAGTTCCGCATTGAAAAACGCATAGGAAACATCATTTATGTGGATTTCAGTCCAAGATGATTCAAGATAGGTTCAACATCTATTTTTGACATCTTGAACTTGCAAAAATGCTTTATTTACAAGGGTTTTCAAGGTTTCAGACAAGATGTTCAACATCTTTTTTATTTATTAGAATAGGAAAACAAAATACAAGTGAATTGGTATTGCTCTAAAAATATCTAATAATAGAAATATTGATGTGGATCTTGAACCTTGAACCAAAGTTAAACAATCAAAAAGCCTTGATTTTTCAAGGGATTTTCACATTTTACACACTGAAAGGAAGGTTCAACATGTTTGGAAAGAAGAAAAAGACAAATGCAATTAGGGTGATGCACTATGAAGGTATTGCACAATTTGCGACTGATTACCCCTGCACCATTGAATTGAAGGATGATGTTCTTGAAATCATCAGAATCAAACCTGAAACAACTGTCACTTTGCCCAAGGACAGAATCAATAACATCATGGTTTTGGAAGAAGCAAACTTCATGTCAAAATATCATGGTCATGCTGACACCACTGCAAAAGCAGGAAAGAAGACATATTTGGTCATTGAATATGACAAAGGAATGCTTGCATTTTGGGGTGCAGGATTTGAAGCAGTCAAACTTTGGGATATTGCAAAGGAATTCAGTTCTGCTGCACCATCTAACATTTCCTTATAAACAAAAAAAAGACCCTTGGATGCTACCAACACCCAAGGGTCAAAGGATGGAAACCAAATCAGATGGATGAAATGGTCACCAAAACACATCTATATTATACCATTTCATTCTGAAAAAAGAAAGGATGAAACAGAATGAAATTGCCTAATCAATACGGATCAGTTTATAAACTGTCAGGGAAAAGAAGAAAACCATGGGCAGCAAGAAAGACTGTTGGATGGAAACAGATCCCTGAAAAACAAAAATCATATCCTATTTATGAATTCATAGGATTTTATGCAACCAAGACAGAAGCACTTCAAGCACTTGCAAACTATAATTCAGACCCTTATGATCTGCACTTCAACACAATCACTTTTGAAGAAGTATATGACAGATGGTCTGACATTCACTTTGAAAAGGTGTCTGCTTCCAATGTCAATGGTTACAAAGCAGCATTCAACACCTGCAAGGACTTGTGGAACATGAAGTTCCAGGAAATCAAACTTGACCACTTGCAGAAGGTTGTGGATGATTCAGGAAAGAACACACCAACCTTGAAGAAAATCAAAATCATGTTTGGTCTGATGTATGACTATGCTGTTGTTCATGAAATAGTCAGCCAGGACAAAAGGGAAATGGTCAGATATGTGGACATCAGCAAGCCAGGGAATCCAAATGCCTATGACAGAAAACCATTCACCAAGAAGGCAATCAAGACCCTTTGGGATGCACATGAATCAAACATCTATTTGTCAGTTGTTCTGATGCTCATATACACTGGTGTCAGAATTGGTGAAATGCTTGACCTTGAAAAGAAAGATGTCCACCTGGATGAAAGATGGTTCTATGTGAAGGAATCCAAAACTGATGCAGGTATCAGGGAAGTTCCAATTGCAGAAAAAATTGTTCCATTCTTTGAATACTGGATGCAGCAGGACTGTGACCATCTGATTTGCACACCTGATCAGAAACCTTTTGAATATAGAAACTATTATGATTCATACTGGACACCGCTGATGAAAGACTTGTCTTTGTCCAAATACACACCACACTGCACAAGACACACCTGTGTGTCCTTGCTGACAGAAGCAGGTGTTGATGAAAGAATCATTCAGAAGATTGTTGGACATAAGGGTCAGAATGTCACACAAGTGGTCTATACACATCTTGAACTTCCAATCAAACTTGAAGCAATCAACAAGATTTGAAAGAAGGTGTCCTGATGAATAGAACACAATACAAGAACCAGTTCAGCAAAGACCACTATGACAGAATGAATTTGTCTGTTCCAAAGGGGATGAAACAGGTCATCAAGGATCTTGCAGCAGAAAAGAACCTGTCCTTGAATGCCTATATTTTGGAATTGGTCAGGAAAGACCAGGAAGGCATGTTTGACACCATGCAGTTGTCTGAATTCAACAGGAACAGAATTTTGACCATCAAAGGCAACACCCATGATGGATATGATGTTTTCTTGAAGGATGGAAGGACATTCCATTGCAGAACCAAATTGCAGATCAGACAATATCTTGCACAAGACAGTCAAAGTCTTGCACAAGACACATAAAACAGTGTTACTATTTTGTTACTATCGTGTTACTAACGGACAAAAATTGACCCAAATGCAGAAAAAGAAAAATCCCACAAACCCAAGGGAAACCTTGAATTTGTGGGATTGATTTTTGTGCTTGAATTATCGTTTGGAGAACTGTGGAGCTCTTCTTGCGCCTTTCAGGCCGTATTTCTTTCTTTCTTTCATACGAGGGTCTCTTGTTAAGAAACCTGCTCTTTTCAGAGCTGGACGGTATTCTGGATCAGCTTTTAATAAAGCTCTTGCA
>JAFQBZ010000123.1 GCA_017399515.1 Clostridia bacterium
GTATAATATAATAAACTAAATAAAGGGAGATGGTAAAAATGAAAAGACGCAATTTATTTTTATCTTTAATTTGTAGCGTAATCTTGACCGTTGCGCTCGCAACATTCACTATTGTTAGTGTTGTTAAACCAAACAAGAATGGTCAAAATGATAATCAATCAACTAATGTTTCAACTAGTGTATCTGACACAAAACCAAATTTGAATGAAGACAGAGATGGTTCAGCAGACCTTCCATATTTGATTTATGATATTGAATCATTTAATCATTATGTTGGAAACTATGGTCATGCAGATGTTGCTAATGGTGAAGAAATTTGCCACTATGAACTTGCAGATGACATCGACTTTGCTGGAACTAACTTCAAAACTTTATTCAACCAAGGTAAAGCATTTAATGGAAAAATTGATGGTAAAGGATTTGCCCTTAAAAATATTTCTATTAATGTGAACAAAGATAATTTCGTTGAATTTGCTTATAAGAGCGCAGAAGATGCTAACAGATATAATGCACACATCGCAATCTTTGGTGCTATTGAAAACGCTGAAATTAAAGATGTTAAAATAACAGGAATTTCTGTTAATATCGCAGAAGATGTTTACGCTTTCGTTTCATCAGCAGAATTCGCTGAAACTTATGGTGATGCTGTTAATGAAATCACAGTTTCAACATTTGCCGCAATTGCTAAAGATTCAATTGTAAGCGTTGAAGTTGAAGGTCAAATTAACGCTGATGCATATGGAATTTATGCTGAAAACCATGTTCAAGGTTACAACGCTGTTGGTGGTGTTGTTGCTGTGGCAAATGGTTCAACAATCTCTAACACAAAAGTAGCCGTTGAATTTAATTCAGGCGCTCCTGTTGAAGGGGAAAGCAAAAACTACTTCGTTGGTGGTGTTGCAGGATATGCTTATCACACAACAATTAAAGATGTAACTGTTGACTTTGATGTAAATGCAACTTATGAACAAGCAATTTATGTTGCAGGTGTTGCAGGATATGCATTTGACGCTGAAATTGAAAATGTTAATGTTAAACTTGATGCAGTTGAAATCGGTGAAAGAAAGAAAGTTCAAAACGGTGATACAATCAACATTGAAAACTATACTTGGGTTGCTGGTGCAGTTGCAATCATTAAAGCAGATGCTTCAAACAAAACAAATGTTACAAATGTAACAATCAACGCAAATGTTGACATTGATGTTGTGTATGCTGGTGTGGTTGTTGAAGTTTGGTCAACTGCTGGTGAAAAATGTGTTAAATTCACAGATGTAGTTGTTGCTTCACATGTAAATGTTTTGGAAGCATTCGGTTTTGCTAGAGATGTTGCTGATTGTGAATTCAGCCTTACAAGAACTGAAGTTGATATTGAAAACGAAGCAGTTTACAATGTTAAACTTACAGGAAAGGTAAGACTTGTTGGAACATCTTCTGACACAGTTGTTGCTTCAGCATTCATCTTTGAACCATGCGGATATGCATACTCAAATGTTAAAGTTGTTGTATCTGGTCAAGTTTACGCTCAACTTCAAAGAGTTGAACAAATGAGACTTTATGGTTCATTCTTAACAATCTAAATTAAAAAAAAGACGCTGAAAAAGCGTCTTTTTTTTTGTGCTTAAAATTCAAAAATTTAATGTATAAAAAAACTAAAATAAATAATAAAAAAATATTTTTAAAATTTATTCGCTTTTCAATTTGTTTGACATCTTAATTATATTTATTATATATTTATAATGTATAAGATTATCTAGGGGTAAGTATGAAGAAAACGCTTAAATTGGTTGGTATTTTTATTGCAATTTTAGTTGTCGGTATTGTCGGTGGACTTTCCGGTTATTTTGTTATCCAAAAAAATAAGACTTTCCACATTTATGACCTTCGAATTGTTGAGCCTGCTGCAGGTGCTTCTTCATACATCTATATGAATGCTGAAAGAAAATATACCAGCATTAAAAACAAAAAAGTATATATGACAGCAAATAGCGATAACAGATTTGAAATTGCTATATATGCTTACACTTCAAACAAAACAAAAGACATTAAAATTGTGTCTTCAAATAAAGATGTTGCTGATATTATTTATCTTGATGGTAAATGCTATGTTGAATATAAACAAGCAGGGGAAACAACAATTTCTGCTTCAATTGACAAGGTTATTGATAGTTTTGACCTTTATGTGTTCAATCAACCAGCAGAAGAATTTTATGTTTACGATGAAAGATATTATGGTGAATATTCATTAGATGACAGATTCTTAAACAAAATTGTTGCTTATGCTGACAACCTTGTTTATGAATATGACTTTAAAACAAATTCAGTGTTCAGTGACACTGATGACTTTGCAGTTAATGGCGACTTGCTTCGCATTGACGAAACATCAGTTGATAAAGATGTTTTTGAAAAAGTTGAAATTGACGCATCTAGAAGAAAATTGATTGTTAAATGTAAATCTTCATTTAGTGAAACACTTGTTGCAAATCAAGAACTTAAGAAAAACAAATCAATAACTGTTCAATCATATTACTATTCAGAAGAAGGTGGTTTAAAGCCTTCTAAACCTTATCATATTGATGTTCGTGTTATTGCAGATACTCCTGAATTCTTGCAAATGGTTATGAGTTCAACTCCTGACTTTGATGATAGTTATGTGTTTATGGATACATTAGATTTCAGCAGAGCAACAGAAGAGTATATTTATAACAACATTGAAGATTTCTTGTCTTATCAAAAAGCAGAAAAATATCTTGCTTTGAACAACGAAAAATCAACCTATACATCTTTCTTTACTGATAAAGTTTCTGAAGTTTACATTAAATTTAGAAAGGTTTATACCAATGGTGACATTGTTTATTTAAACCCTATGGCTGAAGAAAATGGAAACCCTTACACAATTACTTGTGATAGCGATTGCTTGACTCTTTCACAAAATAAAGAGTATTACACACTTAAACTTACAAGAAGTTATTATGAAACTTTAGGCTCAAATGATTTCATTTTAAATGTTTCAGTTGATGACTTTATTGATTTTGATAGTGACTTTGTGTTTGAATTTA
>JAFQBZ010000124.1 GCA_017399515.1 Clostridia bacterium
AGGAATTCTAATTGTAACAGAATTGATGTATTGTGTTGTTGAGAAACTTGCATTGTTATTAACAACAACCATAGTTAAAGGATCTTCTCCTTCACCATATTCACCAGAACCAGCACCTGTTTCAGGAGTTTGTTCAACTGAACCACTAGCACCAATAGCAGACATTGGTTCATTAACAGCGGTTGAGAATTGAGCAATAATCTTAACAGATTCTGTAATTACAAGTGAGAATGAATAACCATAAATTGATGTTGGATATTTGTCAGATTCACCTGAGTCATATTTAACTTCGAATCCAACAAAATGCTCGTTTTGATATTCTTTTGCAAGTGTTACAGTGAGTTCTGTATAACTTGGGAAATATCTATTAACAACATTATTTCTAATTACATATTTCTTATCAGCAACACCGATTGAAGTGTCTGTGATTGAACAATAAACACCATCTTCAAGAATTTCAACAGTTGTGTCTGTGTCTACTTGAGAATAAATATAAATTGTGTAGTTATCTTCAGTAATTTCTGCTTTGAAATCTGCACCAAATCTATCAACCAATTCAGTTGTTGTTTCAGAATCGAATACAACTTTTCCTGCATTAATTGTGAATGAATAATTTGTAAAACCATTAGGTGAAAAATAGAAGTTTCTTACTGATGATACATTTGAAAGTGTATGTACTGTGTATGGATATAATCCATCTACAGTTGAATAAATATAAATCTTAGCACTATCCATTAAAGGAATAACATAAAAGTCTTCGCCAAAGATTGCTGAAAGAGCCAATCTTTCTTCATCGCTGAAGATTACATTGCCAGAAGTGTTGATTGAGAATGAATATTCAACTGAATCATATGTAAATTTAGCCTCATAGGTGTATCCAGCAATGAATGCTTTATAAGATTCTAACTTCTTATATGCTTTCAATTCATCACCTTGGTGGATATACCAAAGTTTACCTTTTTCAGTATCATAAGCAGTCTTTACTCCATCAATATAATATTGAACATTTGCTGTGTTATTTAATGAAATGTTATTTGAAACAACATAAACAGGGGATTGTGATGTTTGATCAGTGTTGTTATCAACAAGTGTTTGATTTTGTGAAATAACAGAAACATTAAATGAGTTTTTGTTATTAATAACATTGATTTCAATAACATCATCTTCAGTTGTTTCATCTTTTGTCATATTGAGTGCAAAGTAATCAGGGTCTTGATGAATCTTTGAATATCTAATATATGTGTCAGCAACTTCTGCAAGGTTACTAGCAATAGCATATTTATTGTTGTAACTTTCTGAATAAAGTTTAAACTCAAGATTTTGAAGAGGTTGTGTTGTGTAATTTCCAACTGAATCACGAAGTTCGAATCCATTTTCTGGGTGAATTGTTACATTTGTTAATGCACTAAATACAAGTGTTGAGATATTTAAGATTGTATTTACTGAATCAATAGATACGCCCAAAACCATATTGCCCATTGTTGATGATTGAACATAAGCAAATGCTTGGTGTAAATATCCGTTCACTGAAATAGATGAACTTTCAGAGTAATTGATTGAAATTGTTTCAAGTTCAACATAGATACCAACACAGTTGAGTCTTAAGTTGCTTTCCATAATTGAATTTGAAATAAGAATATATTTTTCGTTTACATTTTGCCACCAACCAGTGAATAAGTATCTCTTATCACCAATTGTTTTGATTTGTGAAATTGCACCATATTTATCGGTGAATTCATTATCAGATTCATTGAGAACTTCAACAGCCATTTGACTGGTTGTTTTATCAAATGAATATAATCTAATTTGTTTTGATGGTTGAGCAGCAGCAGATG
>JAFQBZ010000011.1 GCA_017399515.1 Clostridia bacterium
CCTTAAATATCAGTGGCTTGGTGAATTCGACAGAGATATGATTCGTCTTGTAAAACGTAATCATATGTTTGAGCAGAAGATGGCTGATCTTTGTCTTCACAAAGCACCAGAGAAAGTACTTGTATTCTATCGTAAAGGCTTACTTTTTGCATTTAACTTTAGTACAGATCAATCTTATACAAACGTTCTGGTGCCAGTTCCAAATAAGGCAGATTATGAAATGAAAATATCATCAGATGATTTAAAATATGGTGGTCAGGGAAATGTTGCCCACATGAAATATCCGGTAAAAGAATTTGATGGTAAACAGTATGTGGAACTTTATCTTCCAGCAAGAACAGCAATTGTGTTGAAAGAAGTTAAAAAAGAAGAACCAAAACCAGTTAAGAAAACAAAAACTGAAACCAAAGTTTCAAAACCAAAAACTACTGCAACCAAATCGTCTGCTAAAAAAACAACAAAAACTGAAACAACTGCAGAAAAAACTGCAAAATCAACAAAAAATGCTGAGAAAATAGAAGAAAAAATCAAAAAAACAACTAAAACTAAAAAAACAGAAAAACCTGTTGAAGAAAAAGTTTCAAAAACTTCAAAAGCAAAAACAAGCAAAACAACAAAATCTAAAACAAAATAATTTAGAAATAAAAAAACACTTATCAAATTGATAAGTGTTTTTCTTTGATTGAATTTATTAATCAATGTTTAAATATGTTTCCATTGGATAAACCATATACTTAATTTCTTCAAGTTGATCACAAGTTACATAACCTGCTGGAGCACGAAGAAGTGATGGAATTCTGTTAACCATTGTTGCACAAGTGTGTTCAACAGTTGCTGGTTTTTCAACCTTAAATTTAACATTTGGCTCGCCTTCGATTTCCCAATCGCAAAGGTCGCCGTCATCTGGTCCATAAACCTTTCCAATTGTTTGCTCTTCAATTGTAATGCCTTGATATGTTTCAATGGTAACAACTGAAGCCATACCGATAACTCTGCCTGCTTCAATTTCTTTGCCAAGAGTTTCTGAATAAATGTTTTTATCTGATGTGTATGGCACATTTTCTTGCTTGATTGACTTAACTGTCAAGCCAAGTTTTGAACAGATTGCTTCTGAAGCATTCCAAGCATAAGAAGGAATAACTTCTTCTGGGTGAGCAAGTGTTTTTTCAAACTCATCAAGAGTAAGGTCACAACCGTGAACTTTTGCAAGTGCTAAGCCATATTCATCAACATTATATGAATAAGCACCTTTAATTTTCTTGATAGAGTTGCAACCACCTGCAACCATACCAACAAAGTTAATCCAATAAATGTCTTGCATACCACTGCCTGTAACTGTACAGCCTGTTTCTTTTGCAAGAGCGTCAAGTTTGTTTGTATATTCTGCTGCTGTTGTGTTAGGGTAAATTGCTTCTTCACAAGTTGTGATAACATTGATTCCTCTAGCCACACATTTTTCAACATGAGGATAAATTTCTTCCATAAGAGAGAAAAGTGTAACGATTGCAACATCAGCGTCGCAGTTATCTAAAACTTCATCAGCATTGCTTGAAATTTTAACACCAAGTTTAACGCCAAGTTCAGCGTAATCACCAACATCCATTCCAACAATTTCAGGATTAATATCAATAGCACCAACAATTTCAGCACCATGTTCGTGTAAATATCTTAAAATCCATTTAGACATTTTTCCACAGCCATATTGTACAACTTTAATTTTTCTCATAAATAATCTCCTTTTTTATTTTAGTTGCTAAATTAATTATAGCCCATTTTATTTTTTTTTGACAATCAAATAAACAACTTTTTGAATAATCTTTTTACAATTTATTTTTGTAATGATATAATATTTTCAGGAGAATTTTTATGAGCAATTATTTAGATAACTTAAACCCTTTACGAAAAGAATATTTTAAAATTTTATCCCCTGAGTTTCCTGAGTGGATTTTGCCTTATGTTGACACCGCTGAAATGCAACGCTTATCTGGAATCAGCATGCTTTGTGGAACTGATTACACAAAGATATATAATTATCTTTCATTCAATTCAACACTTGACCACAGCGTTGGTGTTGCGCTTATGATTTGGAATTTCACAAAAGACAAAAAGCAAACCCTTGCTGGTCTTTTTCACGATATTGCAACCCCAACATTCAAGCATTGCATTGACTTTATGAATGGCGATTCAGAGCACCAAGAATCAACTGAAGAACGCACCGAACAAATCATTCGTGGTTCTACAAAAATTATGTCGCTTCTTGAAAAAGATAACATTTCGGTAAGTGAAATTTGTGACTATCACATTTACCCAATCGCAGACAACGACACCCCAAGACTTAGCGCCGACCGCTTTGAATATACTTTTTCAAACAGTTTATTTTTATATGGTGCATTCACAATTGCAGACATCAAACGCTTTTACGAAGACATTGTGGTTTTGAAAAACGAAGACAATGTAGACGAACTTGCATTCAAAACCCCTGAGATTTGCAAAGACTTTTTGCTTCAAACCCTTCCTGTTTTTGCAACCTATGACAGCGACCCAAACCGAACCGTTATGCAATTTTATGCCGACCTTATGAAAAGTTTAAACGCAAAAAGATTAATCACTGTTGACGACCTTTACATTATGTCTGAAGCCGATGTCAACAATCTCATATTAAATTCTGGTGATGATTATTTGGTGAAAGCCTTTAAAAACTTTCAAAACGCAACTTCTGTGTTTGGAAGCGAAGAGCCTGTTTCAGGAAAATACTGCATAAGCGTTAAGGGCAAAAAAAGATACATCGTGCCACTTGCAAAACAAAATGACGGCGCTTCACGAATCAATGAAATTGACGAAGAATGCAAGAAAGCGGTTGAAGAATATAAACTTTTGAAACGCTCAAAATACACCGGATTTGATTTTGATTTCAAACCTTATGAAAATTAAAACAAAAAAAGACTTGGAAATTTCCAAGTCTTTTTATTGTTTTTAAGATCTTGCACAGCCATCAACAGAAAGAATTTCACCTGTAACATAAGCAGCCATATCACTTGCAAGATAAACAAATGCGTTGGCAACATCAACAGGCTCACCAATTCTGCCAAGTGGAATGGTTTTGCAAATGCCTTCTCTCATTGCTTCAGGAAGGTTTGCAACCATGTCGGTGTTAGTCACACCAGGAGCAACCGCATTAACACGAATGTGGTCAGGTGCAAGTTCTCTTGCAAGTGACTTTGTTAAGCCATTAACCGCAAACTTTGAAGCAGGATAAGCACAACCTGCTGGTTGACCATAAATTGAAACCATTGACGAAGTGTTGATAATCACACCACCACCATTTGCTTTCATGATTGGAGCAACTGCCTTGGTTGCATAAAACACAGCGTTGACATTAAGCGCAATAACATTGTCAAAATCTTCAACTTTATAGTCATAAATGCTTTCTCTCGCAGAAACACCTGCATTGTTAACCAAAATGTCAACCTTGCCATATTTTTTAGCAACATAGTTGATTGCTTCTTCAACTGATTTATAGTCTGTAAGGTTTGGATAAATTCCCTCAACCTTAAATTTTGAATTTGTCTTTTTTAAACTTTCAACAGCCTTATCTGCAGATTCTTTTCTTGAACCACACAAAACAACAGTTGCACCATTTTTAAGATATTCTTCAACAATTGAGTAACCAATACCTCTTGTGCCACCGGTAACAACTGCAACTTTTCCTTTTAATAATTCCATAAAACTCTCCTTTTTTATTGTTTGGTATATTCACCTAAAACTATCATAACACAACACTAATAATAATCAAAATAAAAACCACTTAAAATTTAAGTGGCTTTAATTTTTATTTTAGATTTATAAACTGCAATAATAATCGAGATTTTCTTGATTAAGTTTTTGATAAGGATCTAAATCTTTAGTATCAACATAATCATATAAATAATCAACCAGTTGTGTGAAGTCTGTCATTATACCTGAAAGAACCCTTGCAAGTTCTGCCAGATTAACACACGAGTTAGGAGTGATTCCATCACTGTTAGGTGTGTTATAAAATTGTGTATCACCACTTGATTGAAAAGTATATCTCGCAAAGTCAAAATGAATATTTTTTGCCCTGCACTCATTCACAAATTCCATAAGTGAAGCAAGTTGATTGCTTTCAATTTTTGTAAAACCAAGTCTTTTCATTTTTGAACAAAATTCATCAGCATATTCAACAATTTTGTGCTTGCTATAATTTGATATTGGTTTTTCTTCAAGTATATCGCACAACATATTTCCACTTTTAAGCAAAAGTTCTAGTCCGTGCCAAATGTTAAATAATGTTGGAAAAATCATTGTGTCGAGAGTTGGGTCAAACTCTGGTTTTTGTGCCATATAAATAAGAAGTTCGCCAGCCGCCTCTAAATATGCTTTTCCCATTTCTTTAAAATCTGATGCTTTTTGCAAATTGATATCGGTGTTTAAACTGCCAAGACCATTGTCAAAAACCCAGTTCATAAAGGCAAATTTGCCTCTTCCATCACTGCCATCTGTAAAAATCATAATCATTTCTCTCCCTTAAATTATTATAATGCAAAACACACAACAATTCAATACCCTTTTAAAAATTACCTTTTGACGATAAGAACGCCAAAAAAAAGACTTGGAAATTTCCAAGTCTTTAAAATATATATAATCTTTTAACTAATTAGTCAAATCTACCAACTTTTTCATTTTTGATGTTAGTATTTGTTTTAGCAGTAATGTTTTTACCTGATTCATTCCATGTTACAGTAACTCTTGTTGCAGTGCAACTTGTGCAAGAATCAACATTGTCTAAACAACCAATTAATTGACCTGCATCTCTGTCAGCATCAACTGTGCAATCTGTTGCTTTGCAACCAGAAATTGAAGCAGTTGCAGAAGCACTGTTTGTTCTAGCAAATTGTCCAACAATGATACCAACTTTATCACCAGATTCATCAGCATCTAAATATACACAACTTGCAGAAGCATTTTTAACTTCTGCTTTTGAAATGTTTGAGTTAAGTGAGAAACCAACAACAACACCAACATAGTGGTTGCCATCAACTTCAGCACCATTAACTTTAACATTCTTAATTTCAGCAGAAACAATGTGACCAAACAAACCAACACCTGTTGCAGCATCTGCATTAGCAGCGCCACCAACAAAAGTTGTTACCTTAAGGTTATAAACTGTTTTGCCATTACCATCAAATGTTCCACGGAATGAAGCACCAAATTTGATAACTTCAGAGAAGTTGCTGAAACCATAACCGATTGGAGTCCATTCAATGTTATCTAAATCAATATCTTTAGCAAGTTTGATTGTGTAACCATCAAATGTGTTGCCTGCGTTAACTGCTGCAGCAAAAGCAGCAAATTCATCAGCAGATGTAATTGTGATTACATTATCAACTGCTTCAGGAAGTGTTCCAACTGCACCATACCATAAACTGATTGTTGTAACATCTCTACCAACAAATTCATTCTTAATGTTTGCACCTGTGCTTGTTCCGTTTGCAGAAACAATAACACCTGAAGCAGAAGGATTTCTAAGAGTTGTTGTGTTAGCGATGCAACCAGCAATTTGACCAGCATCTCTGCCAGCTCTTACTCTTGAGTTTTCTACAGA
>JAFQBZ010000125.1 GCA_017399515.1 Clostridia bacterium
AAGTTGGAATGTATCTTGCAATGAGCCGTGTTGCATTTAGAGAAGGTTATCCTGAAATTGGAATGTATTATGAAAAGGCTGCTTTTGAAGAAGCAGAACACGCAAGCAAGTTTGCTGAACTTCTTGGTGAAGTTGTGACAGATTCAACAAAGAAAAATTTGGAAATGAGAGTTATGGCTGAAAATGAAGCAACAGCAAGCAAAACAGAACTTGCACTTGAAGCAAAGAAACTCAACCTTGATGCAATTCATGACACCGTTCACGAAATGGCTCGTGATGAAGCAAGACATGGAAGAGCATTTAAAGCACTTCTTGAAAGATATTTCAAGAACTAATTTCAAAAAGATAATAAAAAAGAGCGAATGTTCAATTCGCTTTTTTGTTTTGATTGAAAATTACCCAAAAACGCATTTTTGTTAAAAATTAGCAAAAATAATGCAATTTTTACATTTTAAATAAAATCAGTTTTTGCAGAACTAAAATGTTAAAAAATGCTTTAAATTTTAATTTTTATACATTTTAGAACTTAATTACGCCACCAGAAACGGTTATTTCGCTTCCTGTGATAAATGAACTTTCGTCGCTAGACAAGAAGAAAACTGCGTTTGCAACATCTTCAGGAAGCCCAAGTTTTTCGAGTGGTGTTTCACTTTTGATGATGTTTATTGTTTCTTCACTGTAATCACTTGTCATTTTTGTTTTAATAAAGCCAGGTGAAACTGCGTTAATTCGAATGTAAGGTGAAAGTTCAACTGAAAGTGATTTTGTGAGATTGATAAGTGCGGCTTTTGTTGCTGAATAAACTGCCTCAAGGCTGCCACCTGATTGACCCATAACCGATGAAATGATTTCAATTGTTCCATGTTTTTTGTCAAGCATACGCTTTCCAATTTCTTTAGTGAAGAGAATTGTTCCGCGAAGGTTTGTGTTTAAAACAAGGTCAATATCTTCGGTTGGTCTTTCAACTAAAAGCATTTGCTCTTCGGCAATTCCTGCACAAAGCACAGCGGTGTCGATATATTCAAATTCGTGGCAAGCGGTGTTTACGAAATTTTTGATATCACTTTCGTTTGTTTGGTCACAACGAAGAGCAAGCACTTCTGCGCCAAGTGTTTTAAGTTCGTTTAAAAATTCATTATCGAATGAATTCAAATAGGTGAGTGCTAAGTTGTATCCATTTTCGGCAAACTTCTTTGCAACTGCTTTTCCAATGTCGCCAAAAGCACCGGTTATTATTGCTGTTTTTCTTAACATAAATCCTCCTTTTGTTTAATCATTTTAACAAGTAAGTTCAAACCATAATCATCGTTTGTGTTATTTTCAACAACGGTGTCAAAAAGTGAAGCGATATAGTTTGGTGAGTTCTTTTCACGAAGTGCAAAATATTCTTCACTAATGCCATCACGATTCATAACCCTTTCGCACCTGATTGATTCTTTTGCGGTTGCTAAAATTTTGAAATTGCACATATTAAAATATTTCATCAAGTGAAGAAGTGAATATTCCAAAATGACATAAGGTTTGGTGTTTTCTTCCAAAAGTTTATCAATGATTTCACACATAATTTTTTCAGAACAAGCGTTGATAAGGTTGAGTTTTTCTCTGTCTTTAAAAACAATTTCACCGAGTTTTTTTCTCATAATGTTTCCGTTTTTATCAAAAACATCTTTGCTGATTTTTGACTTTACAAGTTCTTTGAAAGTGCTTGTTTCAGTTGAAAGATGTGAAATCTTATCAAAATTTATAACGATTGCACCAAGTTCTTTGGCTAAATCATCGGCAATTTTTGATTTGCCAGAACCACTTTTTCCACTAATTCCAATAATCATAATTTTCTCCAATAAAAAGCAGATGAGTTTCATCTGCTTTTTAGTTTAATACTACGCTTGAACTTTGTCAAATTATTCTTTTGTTGATGAATGATAGTTTGAATAAAAAAGATTTCCTATTCGATTTGCGATTTTGCTGAAGTTGTCACAATGAATGGTTTTTAAATGTGCTTGTTTTGCTCCAGCAAGGTTTTCAGGCTTGTCGTCAATCATAAATGTTTCGTCTGGTTTTAAATTATAGGTTTCGCAGGCAAGTCTATAAATTTCAGGGTCTGGTTTTCTAAGCCCAACAAGGTTTGAAAGCACAAATCCGTCAAAATTTTCAACAAGTGAACTGTTTTGAATGCTGAATTGTGTTTCAGGAATTGAGTTTGACAAAAGAATAAGTTTAAAACCGTCGTCATGTAGTTTTTTTGTTAGGTTGATTAGTTCTGTGTTTTCAATAATGTGACTTGGAATGCTGTCTAAAAGTTTAGGAAGCACAGGCGCTGCTTTTGGGTAAAGTGTGCTTGCAATAAAGCAGCAGTCGTCAGTTGTGATTTTTCCAAGTTGATAGTCATTGAATGCTTGATGCATTGTTTCATTCT
The DNA here is from genome assembly GCA_017399515.1 of Clostridia bacterium. GTDB lineage: Bacteria > Bacillota > Clostridia > Christensenellales > UBA1242 > RGIG1681. Next base: position 2,417 of record JAFQBZ010000125.1, read on the forward strand.
TTTTAATTCCAACCAAAAGCCTGAGTGCTTTGAATTTATCTATTAATGAGAATTCTTTTGCGATTCCTTTATAATCAACGGTGGCGAGAACTCCCATATAGTCAAATATTACATTTTTTATCATAAAATCTCCAAAAATTAAATTGCTTTGGTATTATATCACTAAAAAACTGAATTTGTCTACATTAAAAATGAAATTATTTATTTTAAATATTTTGAAATAATTTTCAGTTGTGATACTATGTAAGTAGCGATATTATGAAAAAGGAGATTATAATGTTTGAAATTTTAGAAAAAAGGTTTTTGAACGATACGGTTTGTGAAATGCAAATTAACGCACCGCTTGTTGCAAAAAAGGCTGAACCAGGTCAGTTCATTATTTTAAGAACTGATGAAGATGGTGAAAGAATTCCACTTACCATTGCTGGTTTTGATAGAAAGAAGGGAACAGTTAAAATTATTTTTCAAGTTGTGGGAAGCACAACTGAAATTTTAAAGCATAAAAATGTTGGTGACTGCTTACAAGACTTTGTTGGACCACTTGGAAATGCAACAGAAACAGAAGGTGTTAAAAATGTTTGTGTTGTTGGTGGTGGCGTGGGCTGCGCAATTGCAATGCCTGTTGCTGAAAAGTTTGCAAAAGATAAAGCAAATGTTACATCTGTTATTGGTTTTAGAAATAAAGACCTTGTGATTTTGGAAGATGAGTTTAAAAAGGCTTCAAAAGAACTTGTTGTTATGACTGATGATGGAAGTTATGGCAGACAAGGAAATGTGTGCGTTCCACTTGAAGAAATGCTTGCTTCAGGCAAAAAGTTTGATAAAATTTTTGCCATTGGACCACTTATTATGATGAAGTTTGTTGTTGAAACTGCTAAAAAATATAATGTTCCATGTATGGTTTCAATGAACCCTATTATGATTGATGGAACAGGTATGTGCGGTGGTTGCAGACTTTCTGTTGATGGACAAATGAAATTTGCTTGTGTTGACGGACCTGACTTTGATGGTTATAAAGTTGACTTTGATGAAATGATGAGCAGAAACAGAATGTATGCTGACTTTGAAAGACATAAATATGAAGAAACCTGCAATCTTTACAAAAAGGAGGTTAAATAATAATGGCTGAACTTCCAAATATGAAAATGAATAAAAATGAAATGCCAACACAAGACCCAAAAGTTCGTGCTCACAACTTTGAAGAAGTTGCACTTGGTTATGACGAAGCAGTTGCTATTGATGAAGCAAAAAGATGTTTAAACTGTGTCAATATGCCTTGCGTTTCAGGTTGTCCGGTTAAAGTTAGAATTCCTGAATTTATTGCAAAAATTAAAGAAGGCGACTTTGAAGGTGCTTATCAAGTGATTAGTGAAACTTCAAGCCTTCCTGCAGTGTGCGGAAGAGTTTGCCCTCAAGAAACACAATGTGAATCAAAATGTGTTAGAGGAATCAAGGGTGAACCTGTTGGAATCGGCAGACTTGAAAGATTTGTTGCAGATTTCCACAATGCTCATGACGGAAAGAAAGAGAAAGTTCCAAAATCAAACGGGCACAAAGTTGCTGTTGTTGGTTCTGGCCCTTCAGGCTTAACTTGTGCTGGTGACCTTGCTCGTAAAGGTTACAAAGTGACAGTGTTTGAAGCACTTCACAAAGCCGGTGGTGTTCTTGTTTATGGAATTCCTGAATTTAGACTTCCAAAGTCTATTGTTCAAAAAGAAATTGATAAACTTGAATCAATGGGTGTTAAAATTGAAACCAATATTGTTATTGGAAAAACTCTCACAATTGATGAACTTTTTGAAAGTGGATTTGAAGCAGTGTTTGTTGGTTCAGGTGCTGGTCTTCCAAGATTTATGGGCATTAAAGGTGAAGGTTTAAATGGTGTTTATTCAGCAAATGAATTTTTGACTCGTGCAAACCTTATGAAGTCTTATAAAACTGATGCAACAACACCTGTTATGAAAGGTGGAAAGGTTGCAGTTGTTGGTGGCGGAAATGTTGCTATGGACGCAGCAAGAACTGCACTTCGTCTTGGTGCTGAAAAAGTTTATATTGTTTACCGCAGATCAATGGAAGAACTTCCTGCAAGAAAAGAAGAAGTTGAACATGCTATTGAAGAAGGTGTTGAATTTAAACTTTTAAACAACCCTGTTGAAGTTTTGGGATATAATAATCCTAATGATAAGCGTGACCCTAAAAATGGTTTTGTTCGTGCAATTCGTTGCATTAAAATGGAACTTGGTGAACCAGATGAACAAGGCAGACGCAGACCTGTTGAAGTTCAAGGCAGTGAATTTGAACTTGAAGTTGACAGTGTTATTATGTCTATTGGCACATCTCCAAACCCACTTATCAAGGCAACAACTCGTGGTCTTGACACAAATAAATGGGGTGGAATTATTGTTGAAGAAAACACAGGCAAAACATCAAAAGAAGGTGTTTATGCTGGTGGTGATGCTGTTACCGGCGCTGCAACAGTTATTTCTGCAATGGGTGCTGGAAAGGTTGCTGCTGATGCAATTGACAAATATTTAACTTCAAAATAAAAACGCAAAATATGTTTAAATATTATGCATAAAAATATCAAAATGGGCTTTTTAGCCCATTTTTTTGTGCAAAAATTAAAATAAAAACAATCTATTGCTGATAAAACTTTGTTGTGATATAATGTTTTATAGAGGTATAATATGCGAAAGAAATTAGACACAGCAGGCGAAATTGAAAGAAGCATAAACACAGTGTTTAGACCTAGTGTTTGGACAAAGTTTATTAAGGCTGTTAAAGAGTTTAAAATGATTAACGCTGGTGACAAGATTGCAGTTTGCATTTCTGGTGGAAAAGATAGTATGCTTCTTGCAAAACTTATGCAAATGCTTCACAAAATTAGTGATGTGCCATTTGAAATTGAATATATTTCAATGGACCCTGGATACAACGAAAAAAATCGTAAAAAAATTGAAGAAAACGCTGAGAAAATTGGCATTCCTATCAAGTTTTTCGAAACGGATATTTTTGATGTGACAGCAAAGGTTGACGGCAACCCTTGTTATTTATGTGCAAGAATGAGAAGAGGTCATCTTTACGCGAAAGCAAAAGAACTTGGTTGCAACAAAATTGCACTTGGGCACCACAAAAATGATGTGATTGAAACAACGGTTATGGGTATGCTTTTTAGTGGGCAGATTCAGGGAATGCTTCCAAAACTTAAAAGTACAAACTTTGAAGGAATGGAACTTATTCGTCCGCTTTATTATGTGGGGGAAAGTGACATTATTAAATGGCGTGACAGAAATGAACTTGAATTTATTGCTTGTGCTTGTAAACTTACTGCAGGTCTTGCAAAAGGTGATGAAAATTCTGCAAGACTTCAAACAAAGCAAATTATTGAAAAACTTTCAAAAGAAATTCCTGATGTTGAAGAGCATATTTTAAAA
>JAFQBZ010000126.1 GCA_017399515.1 Clostridia bacterium
CGGTAACAGGAACAGCGGTGATTGCAACAGCGGTAACAGGAACAGCGGTAACAGGAACAGCGGTAACAGGAACAGCGGTGATTGGAACAGCGGTAACAGGAACAGCGGTGATTGCAACAGCGGTAACAGGAACAGCGGTAACAGGAACAGCGGTGATTGGAACAAGACTTGTTTTTCCAATGGTTGCTTCAATACTGAATCACCAAAGATTTTCCTTTTCAACAAACCTTCTGATTGGACATATCAGGATTGGTTGAATTCTGATGCAAGATACATATTGAACTGCATCCCTTCCAATGTCCTTGAATGGATTTGGTCTGATGACATGACTGATGAAGAAAAGACTGAACATCCTGAACACCAGGTGACAGGTGGATTCTTGAAGCATATTGAAAAGGAAACTGGAAGACAGATGTGGTGGGATGGTCTTTCTGATCACGAAAAAGAAATTGTTCTGAACCTTCCTAACTTTGACAAGGCTATTTTCAAAGAAATCACTGGAATTGATGTTCAGTAGGAAGAAGGTGATCCCAAATGGAACTTTTTCCACATCAAAAAAGAGCATTAGAACAGACAGAAGGTCAGAACAGGGTTGCCTATTATTTGGACATGGGTCTTGGAAAAACCTTTGTTGGTGCTGAAAAGATGATTCAACTTGGTGCAAGTGTTGGTTTGGTTGTGTGTCAGAAATCCAAGGTTCAAGACTGGATTGACCACTTCAAAAAATACTATGCAACACATGACAGGGATTATTGCTGCAAAGACCTGATTCTTGATTTGACCAATAAGAAACAGATGCAGATTTTCCTGAATGAAGCAAAGGAAGCAACCACACCTGACTTCATTGAAGATGAATGGACAGGTCAGTCATACCGACAAGAAAACCTTTATCCATTTTACATTGTAGGTGTCATCAATTATGAACTTGCATGGCGAAGAAAACAGTTGCTTCAACTGCAAGATTTCACCTTGATGTTGGATGAATCTTCCCTGATCCAAAATCAGAAAGCAAAGCAGACCAAGTTCATTTTGCAGATGCAACCTGACAATGTGGTTCTTCTTTCAGGAACACCAACAGCAGGAAAATATGAAAACCTTTGGTCACAGATTCACCTGCTTGGATGGAACATCAGTGAAGATGTTTACAACAGACAATATGTCAATTGGGTAAAGGTTGACACAGATGGTTTCATTCACAAGGTTATTGATAAAGATGACCCATACAAGAATGTTGAAAGGTTAAAGTCAAAATTGCGTGAACATGGTGCAGTGTTCATGAAGACAGAAGAATGCTTTGACCTTCCTGATCAGACTTTCATCAATCAATTTGTTCCTACTACCAGGGAATATTTGAAATTCATGAAAGACTGCATCATCACCATTGACACACTGAATCTTCAAGAATTCCATGATGATTCAGATTATGAAGGAAAGGATGTCACACCAAGGGTGGAATTGGTTGGTGACACCACACTGACAAAAAGGATGTATGCAAGACAGTTGTGTGGTCAGTATTGCAAATATAAGTTGGAAGCATTCAAGGAACTGGTGGAAAGCACCCAGGACAGATTGATTGTCTTCTATAACTTCAATGCAGAACTGGACATGCTGAAAAAGGTTGCTACATCCCTGGACAGACCCGTTTCAGAAGTCAATGGTCATTGCAAGGATCTGACTGCATACGAAACAGAAGAAAATTCAATCACCTTCATTCAATATCAAGCAGGTGCAATGGGATTGAATTTGCAAAAGGCAAACAAAATCATCTACTTCACATTGACTGACAAGTCTGAACTGTTTGAACAGTCCAAGAAAAGAATTCACAGAATTGGTCAGAACAATCCCTGCTTTTATTACATTTTGATGTGCAGGGGCAGTGTTGAAGAAGTCATTCTGAAAACTTTGGAAATGCGAAAAGACTTCACAGATGAATTGTTCATGGAATATGAAAGGATGGAAAACACAGATGGAAAATAACACAAGTTATGGAAGGAAGATGGTCAGAAAATCCCCATATAAGAAAAACACCAAAACAAGAAACTTCATGATTTATTCAGTCATTGTGCTGTTGATCGGTGTCCTTCTTGGATGTCTTATTTGGGGGTTGACACACAGAGAAAAGAACGAACCTGCAAGCAACAGACAGGAACTGATGGAAAATGTGATGCAGTTTGGTTCTTATGATGACAGAGTTTTTGAACAGGAAGTTTCAAGGGATTGGGCAAGCGGTGACCTGAACTTTGTTCCACTGGATTGTGCAATGGACTATGAAACACAGGAATTTGTCTTTTACTTATCCGCAGGGTACAACATAGACTGGACACTGGTCATGGCATTGATACAGAAGGAATCTTCATTCAGACCTGATGTCATCACTGGTTCAAATGACTATGGGTTGATGCAGATCAACAAAATCAATCATGAATGGTTGACTGACACCTTGGGTGTCACAGATTATCTTGATTCTGAACAGAATATCAGAGCAGGAATGTTTGTTTTGAGAAAACTGTTTGAAGAATACAAAGAACCTGAACTGGTGCTGATGTGTTACAACATGGGTGAAACAGGTGCTTCAAGACTTTGGGCAAAAGGAATTTATTCCACCAATTACACAGAAGACATCCTGGAAATTCAGAAAGGGTTCAAAGAACAATTAAGTGGAAAGGAAGGTACAAACTAATGAAGTTATGCAAACAGGCAGCACAAACAGATTGTGGTCAGAAGATTTGTTGTTTTGAATGTGATCAGAAGGCAACTTGTGAACTTGCTTGTCAGTTTGCTTCCAATGAAGGTTGTGAAAACCTTTATGAAGAAGAAACTGCAATGCAGGCATTCAATGACAAAGCAATGACCATCATGAAGAACATTGCAGCATTGGACAAGCAGAAAAAAGCACTGGAAGAACAGGACAAGGAAGTCAGGGATGCATTGAAGAAGGTCATGGATGAATATGGAATCAAGTCCTTTGAAAATGACATTCTGAAAGTCACCTTTGTTGCAGAAACAACCAGGACTTCCATTGATTCAACCGAGTTGAAGAAAGATCATCCTGACATTGCTGCAAAGTATTCCAAGACTTCCAAGGTTTCTGCTTCTGTCAGAATATCGGTGAAGGAATAATGGATTGCAGGGATTGCAAGTCTTTCAAGTTCTGCATTGAAAGTTCAAGAATGTATGCTTGCACTTCCTTCAAACAGAAAGAAGGTGAAACATGGCAGCGGAAAAAAACTTTGAAAACAAAATCAAGAAATTCCTTGAAGAAAAAACCTGTTGGTTCTTGAAATATTGGGGTGGTGCTGCTTACACAAAAAGTGGCATCCCTGACCTGTTGGTTTGCTGCAATGGTTATTTCTTGGGAATTGAAGTGAAAGCACCAAATGGAAAACCTTCCCCTTTGCAGATCCACAATTTGAAAAAGATTGATGAAGCAGGCGGTTTTGCAATTCTGCTTTATCCCAAAGACTTTGAGTTGTTCAAAAACTTTGTGGACTGTCTGATGGTTGGTGATGGTGAAAATGCACTTCACAATTATGATATTCTGAAAGGAAGGTGGTCAAATTGATTGTATCACATAGCAGGATAGAATGTTTTGAAGGTTGTCCATATCGTTATGATCTGAAATACAACCAGGGAATCAAAACCATTCCACCTGATAATGCAGACAATGCTTTGTTCCTTGGAACAGCACTTCACACTGGTCTTGAAAAAGGTGTGGAAGCAGCAGTTCATGAATATTTCATGTCATATCCAGTCATCACAGATGCACACATCAATGAAGCAATGAAACTGGAATACATAATTCCAAAGGCAAAAGCACTGATTCCTGATGATGGTGAATTTGAAGTGAAGATTGAAGATGATGACTTCATTGGATTCATTGACCTGCTTGTTCCTTCCAGGACAGAACAGAAACTGAATGGTGAACATCAGATCCTTCCAAATGTTTATGACTTGTATGATTTCAAATATTCAAACAATGTCAGCAAATACAAGGATTCACCACAATTGCACTTATACAAATATTTTTGGGAAAAGAACAATCCAGGAAAGGTGATCAGAAATCTTTATTTCCTGTTTGTTCCCAAAGTGAACATCAAGCAAAAGAAAACAGAAGATCTGTTTCAGTTCAGAAAAAGAATTCAGGATGAATTGCAGCAGGTTGAACCATCTGTTGTTCCCATTGAATATGATCCTGAAAAAGTCATTCAGTGGATGTGCAGTGTGAAGCACAGTTTGGAAGCAACAGAATTCCCTAAAAGCAAAAGTTGGTTATGCAACTATTGTGAATATAATGACTATTGTCAGAAAGGAAACGATTTTATGAATTTACCAAGTACAGAAAGAAGACAGGTTGGACAGACAACCAAAAGAAAGATTTGGATTTATGGTGCTGCTTTCAGTGGAAAGACAACCATGTTGGATGATGCACCAAACCCTTTGAACCTGAACACTGATGGAAACATCCAGTTTGTCACAATGCCTTATGTGTCCATCAAGGATGAAGTCACTGTCAATGGCAGAATGACCAACAGAAAGTTTGCATGGAATGTCTTCAAGGACACTATTGCAGAACTTGAAAAGAAGCAGAATGAATTTCAGACCATCATCATTGACCTGCTTGAAGACACCAGGGAAATGTGCAGAATTTACATGTATGACAGTTTGAACATTCAGCATGAATCTGACAGCGGTTTTGGCAAGGGTTGGGATATTATCAAGACAGAATATCTTTCCACTATGCGAAGATTCTTCAATCTTGATTATGAAAACCTGGTTGTGATTTCCCATGAAGACATTTCCAAGGACATCACCAAGAAGAATGGTCAGAACATCACAAGAATTGCACCAAACATTCAGGATGCTATTGCAAACAAGATTGCAGGCATGGTTGACATTGTTGCAAGGGTTGTGGTTGAAGATGATGACAGCAGAACCCTGAACTTCAAGCAGAATGAAGTGATTTTTGGTGGTGGCAGATTGAAGGGAATCACACAGACTTCCATTCCCCTGTCTTGGGATGCACTGATGGATGTTTATGATCAGGCAAACCAGTCCACAGAAACCCCTTCTGTTGCCCCACAGAAGCCGACTTCCACACGGGGAAGACGAACATCACAGAAGGAAGAAAAA
>JAFQBZ010000127.1 GCA_017399515.1 Clostridia bacterium
CATCGATTTCATCGAATTTTTTAAGTTCTGCTTGACCAGCAGCAGCCATACATGCAGTAATAGCAGCTGTTAATGTTGTTTTACCGTGGTCAACGTGGCCTACTGTACCAATGTTAAAGTGAGGTTTTTTTGATTCAAATTTTGCTTTTGCCATTTGAATATCTCCTTTTTATTTTTATTTTTTTATTTCTTGTTTTATTTTTCTAAACCTGACTGATTAGTCTTTTTTAGCCCTTTCGCCGATGATTTTTTCAGCGATGTTTCTTGGAACTTCTGCATATTTGCATGGTTCCATTGATGAGTCACCACGACCTTGTGTGATTGATCTCAAATCAGTAACATAACCAGACATTTCTGCAAGTGGAACTTCTGCGTCAACAGTTTGGTTTCCATTTTTAAGAGTTGTTCCAATAACATTACCTCTTCTACGAGATAAGTCACCAAGAACATCTCCAAGATATTTATCTGGAACTTGAACTTCTACCTTCATGATAGGTTCAAGAATTACTGAATTACCTTTTTTGAATGCTTCCTTGAATGCCATTGAACCAGCAATCATGAAAGCGGCTTCAGAAGAGTCAACTTCGTGGTAAGAACCGTCAACAACAGTTGCTTTGAAGTCTACTGTTGGGTAGCCAGCAAGAACACCTGCTTGAGCAGCCTCTCTAATACCTTTGTCTACTGCTGGGATATATTCTTTTGGAATAGAACCACCAACAGTTGCGTCTACGAACTTGTAGCCTTCACCTGGCTCTAAGCCTTCGAACTTAACAACGCAGTGACCATATTGACCTTTACCACCTGATTGTTTGATGTATTTACCTGTTGCTTCAATAGAACCACGAAGTGTTTCTTTGTAAGCAACTTGAGGAGCACCAACATTTGCTTCAACATTGTATTCTCTCTTCATACGATCAACCATAATGTTCAAGTGAAGTTCACCCATACCAGCGATAACAGTTTGACCTGTTTCACGGTTTGTGCTGAATCTAAAACTTGGGTCTTCGCCAGCAAGTTTTAAAAGAGCGTTGGTCATTTTTTCTTGATCACCCTTTGTCTTTGGCTCGATAGCCATAGAAATAACAGGGTCTGGATAATCCATATTTTCAAGCATAACAGGTCTTGATTCATCACAGAGTGTGTCACCTGTTGATGTGTCTTTAAGACCGATGATGGCAACGATGTCACCAGCGTATGCTTCTTGAATTTCTTGTCTAGAATTTGAGTGCATTCTAAGAAGTCTTGAAATTCTTTCTTTGTCACCTGTTGTGGTGTTAAGAACATAAGAACCAGACTTGATGCAACCTGAATAAATTCTATAGAATGTGAGTCTACCGAATTGGTCAGTAGCAATTTTGAATGCTAAGCCTGCAAGTGGAGCCTTGTCTTCTGCTTTACATTCGATTGGGTTGCCGTCCATATCCTTACCAGGCATTGGAGGGATATCGGTTGGGCATGGAAGGTAATAAATAACTGCGTCTAAGAGTTCTTGAATACCTTTATTCTTATATGATGAACCGCAAAGAACAGGAAGCATTTTAAGAGCGATAGTTTGAGTTCTAATACCTTTTCTAATTTCGTCAACGGTGAGTTCTTCACCACCGAAGAATTTTTCAAGCAAAGCGTCGTCAGATTCAGCAACTGCTTCAACGAGTTTTTGATGATATTCTTCAGCCTGAGCCTTCATGTCAGCAGGGATTTCAACGATATCGAAAATCTTACCTTCATCATCTCTATAATAAATTGCGTGCATTTGAACGAGGTCAATAACACCTTCAAATGTGTCTTCCTTACCGATAGGAAGTTCGATTGGAATAGCGTTTGCACCAAGCATTTCTCTCATTTGGTCAACAGCGTAGAAGAAGTCAGCACCAAGAGTGTCCATCTTATTTACATAAGCGATTCTTGGAACGCCATACTTATTTGCTTGATTCCAAACCTTGATTGATTGTGCTTGAACGCCTTCTTTTGCAGTGAATACTTCAACAGCACCATCAAGTACACGAAGTGAACGCTCAACTTCCATTGTGAAGTCAACGTGTCCTGGTGTGTCGATAAGGTTAATCTTATGTTCTTTCCAGATACAAGTTGTTGCAGCAGAAGTGATTGTGATACCTCTTTCTTGTTCTTGTGCCATCCAGTCCATGGTAGCGCCGCCATCATGAACTTCACCGATTTTGTGAGTTTTTCCTGTATAGAATAAGATTCTTTCAGATGTTGTGGTTTTACCAGCGTCGATGTGAGCCATAATACCAATGTTACGAATCTTATTCATAGCATAATCTCTAGGCATAAGTTTATTTTCTCCTATAAAAGTTTCAAAATTGTGCCCTTGCACAATTACATTTTAATTATACTAAATTTGATAAAATTTATCAAATATTTTAATGCTAAATTTTAAGTTATTATTAGCATTTTTTAGGTTTTTTATAAACCGGAACAGCACGATTTGCCATTCCAATTTATTACCAACGATAAGATGCAAATGCTTTGTTTGCTTCAGCCATTCTATGAACATCTTCTTTCTTCTTGAATGCGCCACCAGCGTTGTTGTAAGCATCTACAAATTCGCCTGCAAGTTTTTGAGCCATTGTTCTTTCGCTTCTTTGACGAGCGTATAAAACAAGCCATCTAATTGCAAGAGTTTGTCTTCTTTCTGGTCTAATTTCCATTGGAACTTGGTATGTAGAACCACCAACTCTACGAGCCTTAACTTCAAGAACAGGTTTAATGTTTTCAAGCGCTTGGTTGAAAACATCAAGTGCGTCTGCATTAAGTTTAGCAGCGGCCTTTTCCATTGCGTCATAAACAACTTTTTGAGCAACAGACTTTTTGCCGTCAAGCATTACTTGGTTGATAACTTTTGTTACAACTTTTGAACCATATTTTGGGTCAGCAACAACTTCACGAACTTCAGCCCTATTTCTTCTTGACATAAAATTTCCTCCTATAAAATTTGTAAAAGTTTAAATTTCAATTCTAGAGAGATTATTTGCCTCTCTTAGCACCGTATTTACTTCTTGCTTGTTTACGGTTTTGTACACCTGCTGTGTCAAGAACGCCACGGATGATGTGATAACGAACACCCGGTAAGTCTTTAACACGGCCACCACGAATGAGAACAACAGAGTGCTCTTGCAAGTTGTGTCCTTCACCTGGAATATAAACAGTTCCTTCCATTCTGTTTGAAAGACGAACTCTTGCGATTTTACGCATAGCAGAGTTAGGCTTTTTTGGAGAAGTGGTTGTTACATTCAAGCAAACGCCACGCTTTTGTGGACATTCTTCAAGTGCTGGGCATTTAGCCTTGCTGGCTTGTGCTTCTCTACCCTTACCATGACGGATAATTTGGTTAATGGTTGGCATAGTTTTACCTCCTGTGTAAATTTGGCGAATTTTCTCTAAACCCGACGAGGAAATTCTTGAACATTTTCCCTAATAATCGCCCCACCGTAGGCAATAAAAAAGGGCATAATGGTCAAACATACCATAATATGCCCTATCACTATATACCAAAAACGGTTATAAGTCAATAAGTTTTTGCGAAAATGTTTAAAATAAATTTTAAGTTTAACCAAAATAAAAAGAGAGTGACTCTTTCACTCTCTATTTACCTTTTAGCCACAATACATAAAACCAGCAAAAGATACATCTTTCCATAAATCTTTCAAAAGAACACCGTTTATGTTGGCTTTGTTTTTAAATTCTTGTATTGAGTTATATTCTTGTAGTGATTTTATAATTTTATCTTCAAAAAACTCAACTCTTCCATCTAATTCTAAAACACCACTAACTTTTTTATTTTTATCTCGATGAAAATATACTCCAAAATTTTTATTGTTATATTTAAAAGTCATCTCACTATAAAATTTCAATCCATTAACAAATTCATCAAATGTTGCTTTAAATGGCTGACCTGCTTTATATTGTTTTCTCGCAGTTGTAGGCGACACCAACATTGGATAACTTATCCCCATATCTTTTTCAAACTGCTCTTCATCTTTGCTGAATTTCCAGCCACAATTTTGACACTCGCCATTCCCCCATTCATCTTTCAATGCAACCATTCCACAAATTGAACATTTGCACATTTGGTCTTTAACCATTGGGTTTTTAAAACCACATTCTGTACACTTTTCATTATTTATATCTATACATATTCTTCTTCCACAAGAGTCACAAGTATATTCAACCATCACCTTATTAAAACTTTTATCTTGCCCCATATTTACATCACCTTTTTATTCTCAAATTACTGGCAAATCTCCTGACCTGCCATCTACTCGAATTATTGTTCTATTTGGAACGCCTCCTGAACCCATTATATCATCTCCTTAATAAAATTTTAATCGTTTATTACATTTTATCATGGAGATTTTTAAATTTTCAACACTTCGTGCCACGCTATTTTAAAGAAAAAACAAGCAGGGTTTTCTGCTTGTTTTTGTTTATCTTGACATCTGTCTTGGAGCCATTGCTGGTTGATGCGCCGGCTTTGACATCGCTCTTGTTGCTGCTCTTTGTGCAGCAGCCTCTTTTTCTCTTGTTTCTGAGTTTTTCACATAATAAATTTTTGAGCCACTTCTTGGTGCTGCTTTTAAAATCACGCCTTTGATTTTCTTTGCACCTTTGCCTTTCTTTTTGCCTTGTTTTTTGTCTTCTTCAGGCTTCTCTTCTTCAGGTTTTTCTTTTTTCTTCCTTGCCTGTCTTTCTTCTTCGGCTTTTTGTGCTTTTTCAGCAGCCTCATTTTGTCTTGCAACTCTGCTGTTATAATTGCTTTTTCTTGCTTCAAATATTTTTATCAAATTATCAAGCGTTTCAAGTTGTGCTTTATATTTCTTTTCGGCTTCTTCATCATAAGAATCTGACCAACCGTCTAAAAATAATTTAAGTGAAGCGTGATGAAGGTTCATAAAATCTGCATAAAGTTGGTCTAAATGTGTAAACACTTCTTCAGGATTATACTCAAACTTTTGCTTATATTTTGCAACTAAGTTTGCCACCAAACTTTCTTTGAAAAATCTGCTTTTAAACAAAGAAGTCATCTCTTTTGCTTTTTCAATAAATGTTTGACGAAGGTCTTGAATTTGATGAGCCATTTCTTCATCGGTTATGCAATCTTTTCTATATCTGCTATCAAGTGACTTAACTCTAATTGCGATATCATTAAACTCTGAAAGCGCTATTCTTGCATTAACTTCTTGTTCTCTCATAAATCCTCCTTTGCTTGTCTTGTTTTACATCGCCATGCATGGTTCTGCAAAACTCGATTCGCTTTTGCTTCTTTTAAAACTTGGTCTAAAAACTTTAGCC
>JAFQBZ010000128.1 GCA_017399515.1 Clostridia bacterium
AACCGCAATTTTAAACCTTAAAAAACAAAATAAAAGTGGGGCATTCACTCCACTTGAAATTGCACCAAACATGCTGTTTGATGATGATAAATTTGAAAAACTTTTAAAAACAATTTGCTAATAAAAAAGATATGGAAATTTCCATATCTTAATTTTATGCAATTACTGTTGGGCGTTTTGAAATGATTGTGCAAATAAAATCAACAAGCCAAAGCACAGTTGTTCCAATGAAAATCCATAAAATGCCCACAACAAGCATTAATGTGTTTTTTGTTGTTGCACCTTTGCAAATTCTATAGATTGCCCATGCAATATTTAAAACAGGCAAACATAAAAGTAATTTTAACCCCCAATGCAAATTATCAAATGATTTTACAAGTTCTTTCATATTTTGTTCTCCTTTATGGTAAATTCTATTACTGCCTTTTTTGTTTTAGAATATACTTTTTAATAAATTTTAAAAATTTTAGTTACAAATACTAATTTTTGTTTGTTATTTGTTTGCATTTTGTCAAATTTTGCTGTTATAATTTAATTAGCAAATAAAATTAGGAGGAAGATTTATGGCAAAAAAATCATCTGATTACTTTGGTTTAGGCAGACTTGTAAGTATTATTCTTGCAATTATTCCATTTACTGCTTGGATTTTAGGCGTTGTTATCAGATTCCAAGAAGGTAAAATTGTTGCTGGTATCATCCGTATTTTCGGTGGATGGCTCATTTGGCTTCTTGACCTTATCTTCATGATTAAAGATACAAGAATCTGCAGACTTCTTAATATTTAATTTAAGAAAATTAACACTCCATATTTTGGAGTGTTTTTTTTGTGCGCTTTTTTAAGAAAATAACAATAAAAATACGCTTTTTATTGATTTTTTTGAGCGTATGCATTATAATACAAAATGAATTATTATTTATATATAAGAGGTTACTTATGATTACAGATAAACAATTAAAACAACTTTGGAGAGATTTTTTCACAAAACACGGTTTTGTTCAAATTCAAAACAGTTCAGTCATTCCTGAAAATGACCCAACTGTTCTTTTCACAACAGCAGGTATGCACCCGTTAGTTCCATATCTTCTTGGTGAAAAACACCCATCAGGAAACAGACTTTTCAACACTCAACGATGCATTAGAACAGGTGATATTGATTCTGTTGGTGACTATAACCACAACACATTCTTTGAAATGCTTGGAAACTGGTATCTTGGCGCTTGCCCAAAAGATGAAATGATTAAACTTTCATACGAATTTTTAACCAGCAAAGAATATCTTGGAATCGATCCAGCAAGACTTTCAGTTACTGTTTTTGAAGGTGATGAAATTGCACCTCGTGATGAACTTGCAGCAAAAACTTGGGAAGAATGTGGTATTGCAAAAGACCATATTTTCTTCAACCCTAAAGAAGATAACTGGTGGGCTCTTGGAAGCGGTGTTGGACCATGTGGACCAGACTCTGAAATGTTCTATGATTCAGGAAAAGAAAAATGTTCGCCTGAATGCAAACCTGGTTGCCATTGTGGAAAATACAATGAAATTTGGAACGATGTGTTTATGCAATACAGAGTTGACAACGCTGGCGAAAAAGCAAAACTTCTTGACAACCCAAATATTGATACTGGTATGGGCGTTGAAAGAACAATCTGCGTTTTAAATGGCGTTAAGAGCAGTTATGATGTTGGTGCATTCAAAGAAATCATCGACCTTATGGATTCAAAGGCTGAAATAAAAAACAGTGATGAAACTGTTAAATCATATAGAATTCTTGCAGACCACTTAAGAAGTTCAATCTTTATTTTAGGTGATGAAAAGGCAATCAAGCCATCAAATGTTGGTCAAGGATACATTCTTCGTAGATTCATTCGCCGTTCAGTTAACCACGCAAGAAAAATTGGTCTTGATACAAAATTCTTCAATGATGTTGTTGACCACTATATTGATTACTATGCTTATGATTATGAAATTTTAGTTAAAAACAGAGAACAAATTAAAAACGAACTCAACATTGAAGTTGAAAAGTTTGCAAAAGCAATCGACCAAGGTTACAAAGAGTTTGAAAAAGTTATAAACGGAATTGAAAGACACAAACAATTTGCTAAAGAAGGCGAAGTTGTTGAGAACATCATCAGCGGAAAGGCAGCATTTAGACTTTTTGACACATTCGGTTTCCCACTTGAACTCACAAAAGAACTTGCACTTGAAAGAGGATACGAAGTTGATGTTGATGGTTTTAACGAAGCAAACAAAGCACACCAAGAGTTAAGCCGCAGTGCTTCTGCTGGTGCATTTAAAGGTGGTCTTGCTGATTCATCTTATGAAAACGCTAAACTTCACACAGCAACACACATTATGCTTGCAGGTCTTAAAAAGATGTTTGGAAACCAAGTTGAACAAAGAGGTTCAAACATCACTCCTGAAAGACTTCGTTTTGACTTCAATTTAGACCACAAAATGACACCTGAAGAAATTGCTGAACTTGAAAAATTTGTTAACGATGTTATTGAAAGAGGTATTGATGTAACATGTGAAGAATACACCGTTGACGAAGCAAGAGCAAAAG
>JAFQBZ010000129.1 GCA_017399515.1 Clostridia bacterium
TATAGCGGATATATTATTAACAATATTTCTATTAAATATGGTGAAGGCGATTTAATTATTACTAGAACAGGTGGAACAAACGGTTACGGTATTGATTCTAAATTCGCTAGTTCAAAATATACTTATGAATTTGATTATGCTGATAACAGAGATGCAATGGCAACTGCCGGAAATGCATATGAATATATGGGCATTGACTTCATTTCATGGGTATTCGATGAAGCAACCGGTGCTGTTAAGATTGTAATATTTGGCATTTATGACAATGTTCAAATCACAGCATTTGCTGAATCATTCATTACATTTAGACTTGAAGCGGCTGAACTTCCAATTCTTTCAACTGCTGATCATATAGATAATGTAACACTTGATAACATTGGATTTGAATTCTATGTTGGAATCCAAGATGGTTCAAATCAAAATGGATCAAAGATTCCACTTGATTACATCCACGATTCAATTGACACTGATGTAACTTACAACTTTGCTGGTTCAAAGGCACTTGTTACACATATTGAAAGTGGTGAAACTCCAGATGGATATTATGTAGAAATTATATTTATTGGAATGGCAAAGACATTTGATGATGGATATGCTATTAGAACAGTAAGTCATAATTACTCATACAGAATGACAAACTTTGAAATCTCTAACGGACAGGCTCCACTTAGTGGTTCATATAGAGGCAACTCTAATGATTCAAACCCTGTAAGTACAAGATACAAAGTAGTTTATATTGATGATGTGACATTGCATTATGAAGCATCTAATATAGACACAATTAACTCAAACTTCGGTGGATACACATTCGCTAAATTTGATGTTAACGCTGTTAACACAACTGTTAACATTGATTCTTACTTCTATGTTCTTAATGATGATGGCAACATTGTTAACACAAGAATTGACCCACTTCAAAACAATTCTTGGTTCAATGGTCAAAGACTTTCAGACATTGTTCTTTCTTACTATGACGAAAATAGAGATGCTTCTATGGTAAGTTATAACTATGAGACAGATACAATGAACGGAAGAACTGAAACTCAAGGACGCATGACTCATCAATTTGTTGGTAATAACTATATTGTTACTTACAAAGAAATTGAAGGTTATGAACTTACAATGTTCAACTATTTAGGAACAAAGTATTACATTGTTTACAATGCTGATAAAGATACTCCTGCAACTGCAGAAACTTACACAACAAATTCAAATATCAAGATTATGAATGAAAGTGGGGCAGAAGTTGAACTTCCATATTCACTTGATCTTAGATGGACAAACACATCTAATACAGAGTATGGAACATATGTATTTACAATTAAAGCAGATACTAACACATTTGCTGAAAATACAATTCTCTTCTATTCATCACCAAAAGAAATCACTGTTAGATATAACTTTAACAGACATGATCAACATGGTGTGACA
Organism: Clostridia bacterium; assembly: GCA_017399515.1. Taxonomy (GTDB): domain Bacteria; phylum Bacillota; class Clostridia; order Christensenellales; family UBA1242; genus RGIG1681. Next base: position 1,432 of record JAFQBZ010000129.1, read on the forward strand.
AGTCCTGCTATTATGAATGGTGATGCTGAGGGCGTTCAAAAATTCTGGTTCAACCAAATTGAGAACCTTCAAGATAATGGATATGCAATGGTTGGTTACACATTCTTTGGATATTCAACAGTTGACACATTCGATCAAGATAACTTCTTACTTGGAAAATCTGCTTGGTCTAATGAATCAAGTTGGTTAATTTCAAGAACAACAGTTCATCAAACTGATATTTGGAGCGAATCACATACACTTTATGGCACAGGATTCTTCGCTGTAAGATCAAATGATATAAACAATACTCCAAGTTTCGTTTCATACGAAAATAGTGGAACATATGTTTATAACTTCTATAACTCTCTTAAAGACAGAATCCACAACTCAATGTATGGTGATCACGATGAAGTAATCTTATATTCAGTTTGGAAACAAAACAAATATAACCTTGTGTTTGATACTAACGACTCACAAAAGGGCAATGGTTCAACAATTGCTAACTTCTATTCTTCAACAACAGGTAGTGCTTCATATTCATATCACTATGAACATTACTTCATTGATGGA
>JAFQBZ010000130.1 GCA_017399515.1 Clostridia bacterium
AAATTTTTTCAACATAGTCTTCAATTGACCTGTCTGAAGAGAAGAAGCCCATTTTTGAAATGGCGTGAAGTGAGGCTTTGTTCCAACCAAATTTGTCGGCATAAGCCTTATCCATTTTATAATGTGCATCGATGTATGAATCAAGGTCAGCAAGACACATATAAGAATCTTTTTTATCTGAATAGCCAAGCAAATAATCAGCAATGTCACTGAAGTTTTCATTGCCAACACCTGCGTTGAGTTTATCGATAACGCTTCTTACTTTTTCACTGCCGATGTAATAATCCATAGCGTTATAGCCACGGTTTTTAACTTTTTCAACTTCGTCAGCAAGAAGACCAAACTCGAATTGTGTGTCATGACCGCAATGGTCTGCAATTTCAATGTTTGCACCGTCAACTGTGCAGAGCATTCTTGCACCATTCATAACTGCTTTCATGTTTCCGGTTCCTGATGCTTCACGACCGGCAAGTGAAATTTGCTCTGAAACTTCAGTTGCTGGCATTAAAAGTTCAGAAATTGAAACATTGAAGTTTTCAACAAACACAACTTTGATTTTTGAAGACAAAATTGGGTCGTTATTAACTTCGTTTGCAAGTTCATTGATAAGTTTAATGATTCGCTTTGCCATGTAGTAACCAGAGGCTGCTTTTCCTGCAATGATGAACACTTGAGGTGTCACCGGTTCTTCAGGATTAGCCTTGATTTTGTTGCAAATATAAATGATTTTCAAAACATTCATAAGTTGGCGTTTATATTCATGAATACGCTTAACTTGAACATCGAATCTCGCGTTAGGGTCAAGCACAACGCCTTGTTTTTTAAGCATGAAATCAGCAAACTTCTTTTTGTTGTTGAACTTGATTTCTGCAAGTTTGTTTAAAACTTTTTCGTCTTCTTCATAAGCCATAAGTCTTTCTAAAAGTTGTGGCTCGGTGTAATATTTATCACCAATAAGTGAACAAATGAGTTTATCAAGTTCTGGGTTTGACTGAGCAATCCAGCGTCTGTGAGTTACACCATTTGTGACATTTTTGAATCTTCCTGGGAACATTTCAGCATAATCTCTAAAGAGTCTTGTCTTTAAGATTTGACTGTGAAGTTTTGCAACGCCGTTAACTGCATAACTTGCATAAATTGCAAGGTTTGCCATGTAAACATTGTTGCCTGAAATGATTGCCATTGACTCAACTCTTCTAAAGTCATTTTTGAAGAATTCGTTGAGTTCTAATCTAAATCTTCTGTCAAGTTCACGAAGAATCATTGCGATTCTTGGCATAATTTTTTCAATAGCATGAAGTTGTTTAACTTCAAGTGCTTCACTTAAGATTGTGTGGTTTGTGTAACTAACTGTGTTTTTAACAATTTCCCAAGAATCTTCCCAGCCTAAGCCATACTTATCCATTAAAAGACGCATAAGTTCAGGAATGCAAAGAACAGGGTGTGTGTCATTGATATGCACACCAATAAGTTCAGGAATTTTCTTTGGGTCTTTGTGTGTTTTGAAATAGTTATTCAAAATGTTTTGCATTGCTGCAGAAACTAAAAAGTATTGTTGAATGAGTCTTAAGTTCTTTCCGTTTTCGCAGTGGTCTGCAGGATAAAGCATTTTGTTGATTGCCTCAAGTTCAGTTCTTTCACGAAGTGCATCAACATATTTGCCATCGTCAAAAAGGTCGAGGTCAAATTTATTTTTTGCGTGTGCTTCCCAAAGCCTGAGTGTTGAAACGGTTTTTGAACCATAGCCACCAATAAGCATATCAAATGGAATTGCTTGAAGCACGGTTGCGTTCTCGTAAGCATAACTTAAGCCATATTCAGTGTAATATTGCTTAACCTGTCCGCCAAGCAAGATTTCAACCACTTGGTCTTCTCTTTCTTCAAGCCAAACACGACCGGTGTCAAACCATTCGTCTGGTGTTTCAATTTGAACTCCGTCAACAATTTTTTGATGGAACAAGCCATATTCATACTTAATGCAGTGACCAAAAGCAGGATAGCCCAGTCTTGCAAGTGAATCTAAGAAACACGCTGCAAGTCTTCCAAGACCACCATTTCCAAGCCCTGCGTCTTTTTCAACTTCATAAACTTCATCAATATTTTTATTTTTGCTTGCTAGAAGGCTTCTAAAAACGCCTTCTAGTTCTTCATTCCAAAGATTATTTCTAAGGTTTCTGCCAAGCAAAAACTCTATTGACATGTAATGAATTGTTCGTCTGTCTTTATTTTTATCTGTTGCAATTTCGCCCTTGTTTTCGTATAAAAACCATTCGGCAACTCTTGCTAAGGCGTAATAAAGTTGACTGTTTGTCGCATTTTCAATGTCAACACCATAATGTCTTAAAAGATAATTATTAAGTGACTTTTCGGCACCATCAATTTGTGCTTTTGTTAACATAATATCTCCTAAATTTCGTTATAAGTTTCAATATATTTTGCTGCTGTATTTTTCCAACTAAAGTCAATGTTCATAACTGTATTAACTTTTTCAGCCCAGCCTTCTTTATCGCGATAGTCTTCAACGGCTCTTCTAATTGAATATTCAAGGTCGCCAACCACTGCATTTGTGAAGGTGTAACCATTTCCACCACCAAGGCAACCGAAGTCACGAATGGTGTCTTTAAGACCACCGGTTTCACGAACGATTGGAACAACGCCATATCTCGAAGCGATGATTTGTGAAAGACCACAAGGTTCTGTGAGTGATGGCATAACATAAATGTCTGCTGCTGAGTAAATCTTCTTTCCAATTTCAAGGCTGAAACCAAGAGAGATGTGAGCCTTGCCTGGATATTTATTGTTTAAATATCTAAAGAAGTCTTCATATTCTCTTTCGCCTGAACCAACACCAACAAATTGAATGTCGAGTTCTTCAATGAGTCTTTCAATGCAACTCTTGATTAAATCAAAACCTTTATAAACTGACATTCTTGAAACGAATGCAACGATTGGTTTGTCTGGGTTAACTTCAAGACCCATTTCTTTTTGAAGAATTTCTTTATTTTTTGCTCTGTTTGTTTTGTCAGCAACGCTATAGTTGTTATAGATAACTTTATCAGTTTCAGGATTATAGAAATCATAATCAAGACCGTTTAAAATACCTGTGAGTTTGTGTTCATTTGCTTTAACAATTGAAGACAAGCCATGACCGTATTCTGGATATTTAATTTCTTCAGCGTATGTTGGGCTGACTGTTGTGAACTTGTCACAAGTCATAATTGCTGCTTTTAAAATGTTAACATCACCGTCACAATCAAGAAGGCTATCATATTTTTGGTCAATGCCAAGCACATCGGTTAAAATTTGCTTGCCATATCTGCCTTGGAAAATAATGTTGTGAATTGTGAGGATTGTTTTGATTTTTGAATATCTTTCGTCATTCCATTCACTTGTTTTAAGATATGTTGGAATGAGTGCTGATTGCCAATCATTAACATGCATGATGTCTGGGAAGAAGTCGATTACCGGTAAGATTTCAAGCACACTTCTTGCAAAGAATGCAAATCTTTCAGCGTCGTCGAAATAACCATATTCACCACCGTCACGCTTGAAATATTTTTCATTATCAATGAAATAGTATTTAATGCCTTCATAATCATATTCAAACACACCGGCGTATTCTTTTCTCCAAGAAAGAGTAACATAAATATGACCGATAAATTTGAAGTCTTTTCTAAAGCAATTTGGAATGTTGCTGTAAAGTGGAATGATTGTTCTTATGTCAATCGAAGGATCTTTCTTTCTAATTTCTTTTGGAAGACTTCCACACACATCAGCAAGACCACCTGTTGCACAAAATGGTTGCGCTTCTGAAGCGACAAACAAAATTCTTTTTGTGATTTCAACATCTTTCGCTTTAGCAACTTTTGTTGTTTTTGCAGTTTTGGTTGCAGTCGACTTTGTCGATTTTGTTGCTGTTGCTTTTTTTGTTTTTGTTGTTGTTTTCTTTTCCATAATTTCTCCATTTTTTACTTTCTGTAAAAAGTTTGTGTTTGCTTGTTTAACCTAAGTATTTGTTAAACAGCAGGGTTTGCATTTTTTCTAGGTCTGCCTTTTGGGCGTTTTGGTTTAACCGGTGCATTTGGGTCAACCGGTTTTCTTGGTCTTCC
>JAFQBZ010000131.1 GCA_017399515.1 Clostridia bacterium
AGAAACTTTGTGCAGAAACAGGTGTTGCCTATAAGAAAAAATAAAAGGGGTTGTTTTGTGAAAGAAAAACTAAATATTAAATAAAAGTAAAAACACATACATTTTGTATGTGTTTTTTTTATGATTAAATTAGGTATTGTATTGAAAAAGTTTATGTGTTAAAATGGTTTTATGGATAAAGATTTGTATTATAGTTTAATTTTAGATAAGTGTTTAGATGAACCTAATCTTTCGGAAGAAGATGCGAAACTTTTGGAAGAGGCTGAAAAATATTTTATTGAAAAAAGCAAGCAAAATATGGGTATTGGAATGATGTGTGCAAGTTACATCTTTGTTCGTGATGGAGATGATATTTGGGCGGAATATTCCAAAATTATGCAATTTATTCAAGAATATTTGATAAAATTTGCGAAAAATAAAGGTAAAGAACTTGAGGATTTCGGCTTTGAATTTATTAATTATGGCAGAACACAAATTGTCTATGTTTTAACTGATAAGGCAACTAATGAAAAAGTCACTATTTTAGTTAAACAGCCTGTTGTGGAATATGGAAAAGTTAAACAAGAAGCCGACTATTTGAAAAGTTTAAAATTAGTTGATGACCTTGTCGTTGCACCTATTGATTATTATTCTAATGGAGAGCAAGAGTTGTATGTTACACCATACATTGAGCAGGCTAGGTGTGTTGCAAGTGATAGAAAATGGGGCGTTTATGTTCCAGAGCCATTTTATAGATTTGAAGATTTTTCAAAGAAGCAAGAAAGTGTTGTTAACGCATGTATGATTGCAAAACTTGTGAGTATGTATGATTTTGAAAATAATCAAGGAATTGCTGCTTGCAAACTTGGCGGTGGTGACTTTATGCTTGAAAAAGGTTGGGAAGACAAGCCTTTAACAATTGAAAATACACTTAAAAGTTTATATTTCATTGCGGCAAGAGAAATGCTTAAATGTTTGTTTGAAGATTATTTGAAAATTATAAAAAGTGAATTTTCAAGAGCAACAATAAATGAAAATCAAGATGAACTTTTAATTAATATTCGTGGCAGAGTTGCAATGAACATTCAAGATATTGAAAGTGGAATTGAACTTGGAAAACAAATAATTTCAAAAAGAAAGTCTGCAGAAGAAAACACTTTTGCAAAATAAAATTCGTGTACAAATTTATATGTGTGTGATATAATTGGTATAGATTATTTGTTATGAGGTTGTTATGAAGTTAAGAGAAATCGAAGAAATTTTGTTAGATTATAAGTTTAAAGATGGGATTTCAAAATTTAGAATTTTTGAATCATTTACAGAGTTTAGCATTTTTGAAATTGAAAACAATGCAAACATTGAAATTTCTGGAAAACTTTCACCAGAATGCGTTGAACTTTATGGATGCGGAGAAGATTTGTTTTTTGATGCAACTGAAGATGGTTTGAAAGAGATGATTTTAAAGGCTGAATATCAACTTAAAAATTGTTATAGGTTTGAGTTTTTTAATGCAAGTGGTGAAACGCTTTTTATTACACAAATGGTAATTGAAGAAGATATGACAGAAGAAAGACTTAAAGCAATGTGTGAAAGCATTAAAAACGAAGATAAAAACATTGTTAAAGCAAAAATAACCAGCACAAAACTTTCAAAAGAAATTGAAGTGTTAATGAAATAAAAAAAAGGAATATATTTATGAAATTTTTTGACAGAATTAGAAGAAAGAAAATAGACACAGTTGAATCAGAAAAAACAGAAGAAAAAAAGACAGAAACAAAACAAAAACCTTTTGTTGCAGACATTTCTATGTTTGAACTTGAAAGAGCGGATTGGAAGAAATTTGCAGGAATTTTAAAGCAAAATAGAGTACTTCCAAACTCATATATTAAACAGCCTGCAGATGTGAAAGTTTCGCTTGGAAAAGATAATAGACCTATGGTGCTTTTAACTTTTAAATCTGCAACATCAAATAGTGTTAGAGAACTTTTATTATTGCAAGATAAGGTTTATCAATCGGTTAATGGTGCAATGTATAATGGTGGAAATCAGGAACTTATAAAATTATGGGAAAAGTTTAGAGAAGATATTAGATATAGCAATTATATAAGAACAAATAGAGAAGGCTATTTTCATAAAATGCGTGGTGAAAAAATGATGAAAATGGCTGAAAAACTCAAGGGAATGGATAACATTTATATACTTGAACAAGAATTTTTAGAAAAATATAAAGATGCTATTTTTGATGATTTTGGTAATGATTTTTCTTTTGAAATTTACGAAACAATTCCAACTTTTGAATGTCTTGAAAGAACTGAAGATGGAAAATATTTAAACACAGAAAAAGTCACACCATTTTCTCCAAGAACTTTAGAACTTTGCATTTCAAAAATGACTAATGGTTGCAGGGCTGAACAAGGTGAATATGTTCCAGACTTTACTAAAAAGTGCAGAAGAATTCAAGAACTTTCTTGCTATGAATCGCCAGATTGGGATAGGGTTATTGGTTATGGTGAAGATATTGTGAAAACTGCTTATCAAGCAGCCGTGCTTGATGGAAGTTATGAAAGATAATATGAGGTTATTATGGCAAAAGTGAAAACTTACGAAGAATATATTAAAAAAGTTGATAGTGATTTGAGAAAATATATTGAAGAAAATGTGTTTCCTGAATATGAGAAAAATGACAAAGGGCACAACATTTTGCATATTAAAGAAGTTATAAGAAGGTCTTTTGAACTTAATGAATCAATGGGGCTTGGGCTTAATGATAATCTTGTTTTTGCAATTGCTGCTTGTCATGATAATGGAAAATATGTTGACCACAAAACTCACGAAAAAATTGCAGCCGAAAGATTTTTTGCTGATGAAAATTTTAAAAGATTTTTCAGTGATGAAGAAAGAATGATTATCAAAGAAGCAATTGAAGACCACAGGTCATCATTTGAAGAAGAACCAAGGTCTAGTTATGGAAAATTGGTTTCTTCTGCTGACAGAAACAGCACCATTGACATTGTGTTTATTCGCAGTTTTTTTGTGGGTAAGGAAAGAACACCTGATATGACCATTGAAGAGTTTTTAGATTTCACAATTAACAGACTTCGCAAAAGATATAGTGAAGAAGATAGTGAAAATATGTTTTATGAAGACGAAATTTATGTAAAGTTTTTAGCCGATATGAGAAGGCTTTTAAAAGATGATAAAGCATTCAAAGACAGATATTGCAGAGTAAACAACATTCAAAATCGAAATAATAAAGTTAGAGATGAGGCTGGTTACAGAGAAGAACCGGCAGGATTTTCTATGCAATAATGTGAATTTAAAAATACACTTCAAATTATTAAACAATAACTAAATATTTTTATAAAATTAGAAATTAAAGCAAATAAACCCTTGCTTTAATTTTTTCTTTATGTATAATAAAGTTATTAAATAGTTATTTTTTTATAAAAAAGACAGGTTTAAAAATGATAACGATTTAAAATACAACAAAAAAAGAGGGCTAGAATTATGAAAGTTATTGAAGTTAATAATTTGAAAAAAGAGTTTGTTAGCAAAAAAAGAATAACAAAACCTAATGGAAAAAAATCACTTTTCAAACGAGAAAAATGTGTTAAAAATGCTGTTGATGGCATTTCCTTTTCTGTTGAAGAAGGTGAAGCATTGGCTTTCATTGGTCCTAACGGTGCAGGAAAGTCAACAACCATTAAAATGCTCACCGGCATACTTTATCCAACCTCGGGTGATATTAAAGTTTTGGGCTTAAACCCAAGCAAAGACAGAATTAAACTTTCTTATCAAATCGGTTCAGTGTTTGGACAAAAAGAGCAACTTTGGGTGCATTTGTCAGCAATGGAAAACTTTAAGTTTTTTGGTTCAATTTATGATATCAAAAAAGACAAACTTGAAAAGCGAATTGATGAACTTGCTAGCATTTTTGAAATTAAAGAGTTTATCAATCAACCTGTTAAAAGTTTGAGTTTGGGTCAAAGAATGAAATGTGAAATGGTTGCAAGTTTGCTTCATGAACCAAAAATGTTGTTCTTTGATGAACCAACAATTGGTCTTGACCCAATTGCAAAGGAAACACTTAGAAAATTGATTAAGAAAATCAATAGAGAACTTGGCACAACAATTTTCTTTACATCTCACGATGTTGGTGATATTGAAGAAGTTTGTAAGCGTGTTATCATTATTAATGATGGTAAAATTGTGCTTGATGATAGTATGCGCAATTTGAAATATCATCACTTAAACAAAAAACTTGTTGAAGTTAATTTAAAGAAAGATGTTAAACTTAAAGAGAAAGATGGTATCAAAGTTTTGAAATCAAAAGATACACTTTATAAAATTGAAGTTGATATGAATAAAACCACAATGGATGAACTTATGAGTTTGTTCAAAGCAGATGATTTGCAAGATATCACAATATCAAGCGAACCACTTGAAGAGATTATTAAAGACATTTACAGAGGCAAAGATGAGTAAATATTTTAGCATTTACAGAACAAGTTTAAAGCAAGAGAGCAAAACACTTGGCAACTCTCTTACTTCTGTTATCTCTTTTGTGGTTATTATTTATATCTTTCAACAACTTTGGCAGTTTATTTATGGCGGAAACGGTGGTGGAACTTTAATTTATGGTTATTCTGTCAAAATGACGATTTGGTATATGATTATGGCTGAAGTTTTGATGTATTCAGTTAATGCAAGGGGAACAACTCGTGCATTTGCAAATGACATCAAGTCAGGAAAGATTGCTTATCAATTAAACAAGCCATATAACTATTATATGTATCAAATCAGTTCACAAGCAGGTGCTATTTCTTGGAAGTTATTGTTCTTAGTTCCAACTGGAATCTTGATGGGGCTTATACTTCTTGGACCTATTCCTGGTTTTAGCATTGCTTATGTTTTTCCACTTCTTGCAAGTTTGCTTCTTGCCGTCATCTTAACTTGCATTATCTATGGAACAGCAGGTTTATTATCTTTCTGGGTTGAAGAGGCAACTCCATTCGCGTGGATTATTCAAAAATTCCAAATGTTATTTGGTTTATTCTTTCCACCAGAGTTCTTCTCGGCTTCGCTTCAACCATTTATCACATACAGTCCTGTCTATGCAATGATGAGTGGTCCTTGTAAACTTATGGCAAACTTCTCTTGGGATTTATTCTGGAAGGTTAGCCTTTCACAACTTATCTATATTGCAGTGTTTGTGATTATTGGTTTTATTATTTACAAAATTGGAACAAAGAAGGTGAATATACATGGCGGTTAAAAATAATTTAAAAATGATTTTTAGTTATTTCAGGCTGAATGTAAAGAAAGAGTGGAAATATAAAACATCATTCTTTATGCAGATTGCCATGATGATTTTGAATGATTTGTTCTTTATTATTCAATGGTATATCATTTTTCAGTTAGTTGATAACATTGGTGGTTATGGCTTTAATGAAACAATGCTTCTTTGGGCTATTGCTGCTGGTGGTTTTGGATTTTCACACGCTTTCTTTGGTGGCGCTTGGAATATAAAAGATATTGTTTATGATGGAAAGTTAGATGTATTTCTAACACAACCAAAAAGTGTGCTTTTAAATGTTAGTTGTTCGTCAACCGACATTTCTGCAATTGGTGATATGATTTATGCTTATGTTGTGCTTATAATTATTGGTGCTCCTTGGCATTGGTATCTGCTTATGATTCCTGCAATGATTATTGCTGGGCTTATATATGTTTCGGTTTATGTGACTTATGTGGGCTTGTGTTTCTATATGAAGCAAGGCGATGCAATTGCAAAATCTATCGAGGGCACAGTGAATAAGGCTGCAAACTATCCACCACATATTTTTAACTATGTGGTTAAAGGTCTGTTCTTAACACTTATTCCAACATTCTTCTATACATTCATTCCTGCACAATATTTCTTTATAACATTTAACATTTGGTGGGTGCTTGGTGCGGTTGCTGTGACTGCTTTGTGGATAGCAATTGCATTTGCAACATTCAACCATGGTTTGAAGAAATATAATTCAGGAAACCTTATGGGTGGAAGACTTTAATTAAACAATAAAAAGGCAGTTAGAAATAACTGTCTTTTTTTCTGCAAAATTTTAATTAAACAAATAAACACTTTTTGTGTGTTTTGAATAATCTATATATTAGATTGAGGTGTTTATGAAATATGTGATTAATGGTGGAAATAAACTTTTTGGAAAACTTCAAGTTGATTCTGCTAAAAATGCAATACTTCCTATTATTGCAGCAACCATTATGTGTGATGAAGACTGCGTTATTGAAGACATTCCGTTATATCTTGATGTGAATGAAATGGGGCTTATATTAGAAAAACTTGGAAAAAAGGTGACGGTTAGTGGTGGAAATATGATTATTTCTGGTTCGCTTTCAAGCACATCTGTGATTATGGCAGAAACAAAAACCTTGCGTTCAAGCATTTTTATGATGGGTTCAATACTCTCTAAATATAGAAAAGCAATCTTTACATATCCTGGTGGGTGTGATATAGGAAAAAGACCAATTGACATTCATCTTGCTGGGCTTGAAAGGCTTGGAATAAAATTTTCATTTGCAAACGATTTGATTTATTCAGATGCAAGCAGAATGAGTGGCTCAGTTGTTGAACTTTCGTTTCCAAGTGTTGGGGCAACTGAAAACATTATGATGGCAAGCACACTTATTGATGGAGAGATGACGGTTATTAAAAATGCGGCGCGTGAGCCTGAAATTGTTGAACTTGCAAGGTTTATCAATTCGATGGGTGGAAAGGTTTTTGGTGCAGGTTATGAAACCATTGTGATTTATGGAGTGAAAAAACTTCACGGCACAACTTTTAAATGTATGGGTGATAGAATTGCTGCCGGAACATATTTAATTGCTGGTGCAATGTGTGGTGGAAAAATTGAACTTGATGGTATTGATCCAAACTTTTTATTGCCACTTATTGTTTTTTTGCGTAATTCTGGTTGCAACATTGATTTGTTTAGTGATAAAATAACACTAGAGAACTTTTCAAGGCTTAAGTCTGCTCAAAAAATCGAAACGGCAATTTATCCTGGTTTTCCAACAGATTTGCAGTCACCGATGCTTGTTATGCAAACAATTTCGAAGGGAACATCAATCATTCACGAAACTGTGTTTGAATCAAGGTTTAAAGTGGTTGCAGAACTTTTGAAAATGGGTGCAAAAATTAATGTAAGTGAAAGATATGCAACGGTTGTTGGTGTGCAAAAACTAAAACCGGCAGAAGTGGTTTGCCCAGACCTTAGAGGCGGTGCAGGGCTTGTGCTTGCAGGGCTTGTTGCAAAAGGAAAAACCACTGTTGATAAAATTTACCATATTGAGCGTGGGTATTACAATTTAGATTTGAATCTTAAAAGTTTAGGAGCAATAATTGATAAGGTAGAATAATTTTCTATGGAAAGAAGACAAAAGAAGACTTTAATAATTCTTGGAAGTGTTGGTTTGGCACTTATTGTTTTTTGTGTGATTTTTGCGCTTATGTTTAGGCTTAAAACTGTTGATGTTGAATTTAGGTCAAGAGCAGTTAACACAAATCTTCCTGCAGAAATTCAAGAAAGAGTTTTTGAAACAGGTGAGTTTGATATTGGAAAAAATATTGTTTTTATGAATTTTGATGACAACATTGCAAAAATTGAAAAGAGCAATCCGTTTGTTAAAGTTGAACAAATTATTCGCAGGTTTCCAAACAAAGTAACAATTTACATTTCAGAGAGAATTCCAAAATTTAGAGTTAAAGAAGATTCGAATGATGTAAATGATTGGTATATATTAGATGAAGACTTTAAAATTTTAGACAAAGTTTCTGCAGAAGAACTTGTGACTAAAAAAGTTTCTGGAGATTTAACATATTTCAAGCAAACAACTGAAATTGCTAAAGAAACATTAACATTCAAATCAGCAATTCTTGGTGAATTTGTGACAGATGCCGAAGAAATCAAAAACTTTATGAGTAAAATTTCTGCAGGTGTTTATGCTAAAACAAAAGACCCAACAGTGATTAGAAGTGTTAATTATTCGATGGTTAACAATCAATTTGAAATCGTGATGAGAAATCAAGGTCTTGATAATGAAGAAGGTTGTATGCTTTTAATTTCTGGTGAAGCCGATCTTTATGAAAAAGTGCTTGCAGGGGTTGTTGTTCATTTGAGCAATAACGAAGCAAATAAACCAGGTGTTATTATTGAGATTCATAAAAATGCTGCAGGTGACTATTACGGCGTGACAAAAAAATAAAAGACAAAGGCAAAATCTTTTGTCTTTTTTTTGTGTTTAATTACAAATAAAATCGCACATAATTTGTTAATTGATTGGTTTTTTGTTTGACACAAAAATCTTATATGAATATACTTAAAATATCATAGAAATATTGTCGACATAAGGATTTGTATGAAAGAAAGCACAGCGATTATTGATATTGGCTCATCAACAATAGTTACGCTTATTGGAGAACATGGCGTTAATGACACCTTTAAAATTCTTGGTAAAGGTGAGGTTTCTTATGCTGGTTTTCAAAATGCTGAGTTTTTAGAACCAGAAAGTTTGAAGTATGCTATTGCACAGTCAATTTCTAATGCTGAAATCACATCTGAAACAAAGGTTACCAGTGTTTATATTGGTGTTCCTGGTGAGTTTAGCACCTGTGTGACCAAGTCAGTTAATTTAACATTTCCTAGAGCAAAACGAGTTTCAAAATTCGATATTGATAATATTTTTAAGACAGGCGACACTTTTCAAGATGACAAAAAATATGTCGTTGTGAATAACACTGTTGTTTATTATGAACTTGATGGAATGAGAAGAGTTATTGAACCTCTTGATGAAAAAGCAAAATCAATAACAGGTTTCGTTTCTTACATTTTAGCAGAAAGACAATTTGTGTCACTTTTAAAAGCAGTGTTTAAAGATTTAAGAATTGAAATCGCTGGTTTCATTTCTTCAACACTTGCTGAATGTTTATATTTGTTTGAAAATAGTGTTCGTGATAGATATGTGCTTATGGTTGATGTTGGTTACATCACCACAACTGTTGCGCTTTCTCGTGGCAATGCACTTTTATATTTAAACAGTTTTTCACTTGGTGGTGGATACATCACTTCCGATTTGTCACAATGCTTAAAAATTTCTTTTGCTGAAGCAGAAAGATTAAAGCATAAAATTGTTTTGGGGTGGAATCCTAAAGATTGTGACACTTACGAAGTTGAAGGTGATGAAATTATGCAATCATTCTCTGCAAAAGCAACAAATGAAATTGCTGCTGACAGGGTTGAAATGATTTGTGATTATATCAATAAGTGTTTAGATCGCTGCAGATATGATTTGCCTGAATTTTTACCAATTTATTTTGTTGGTGGTGGTTTTAATTTTATTCAAGGCATAAAAACAATTATCTCTAAAAAATTAAAACGCAAAGTTGAATTTGTAAACTCAATTAGAAATCGAGAAATAAGACCATATGATGCAAGTGAAGAAGGTTTGCTTAATATGATTTTAAACTATGGCTATATGCTCGATGAATTGATAGTAAAGGTATAAGGAAGATTTGAATATGGAAATCAATAATATTACACCTATTTGTAAAATTTTAGTTGTTGGCGTTGGTGGTGGTGGCTGCAACGCAGTTAACAGAATGATCGCATCTGGTTTAAAGAGTGCGTCTTTTATTGCTGCAAACACAGATAAACAAGCATTAATGCTCAGCAAAGCACCGGTTCAAATTCAACTTGGAGAAAAACTCACAAAAGGTCTTGGCGCAGGTGCAGACCCAGAAATTGGAAGAAAGGCTGCAGAAGAAAGCAGACAACAAATTTGTGACAAACTTCGTGGGGTTGACCTTGTGTTTATCACAGCCGGAATGGGTGGTGGAACAGGAACAGGTGCTGCTCCTGTAATTGCAAGCATTGCTCGTGAAATGGGCATTCTCACAATTGCAGTGGTTACAAAACCATTCGAATTTGAAGGAAGAACAAGATCTGCCAATGCAGAACTTGGTATTAAAAGTTTGAGTAAATGTGTTGATACACTTGTTGTTATTCCAAATGACAGACTTTTATCAATCGCTCCAAAGGGAACATCAATTGTTGACGCATTCAAATATGCAGATGAAGTTTTAAGACAAGGCATTCAAGGCATTTCTGACCTTATTGCAACACCATCTCTTATCAATCTTGACTTTGCTGATGTTAGAACAGTTATGAAAAACCGTGGGCTTGCTCATATGGGTATTGGTGAAGGAAAAGGCGAAAAGAGAAATGAAATTGCAGTTCGTCAAGCAATTGCAAGTCCGCTTCTTGAAACATCAATCAATGGTGCAAAAGCGGTTATTATCAATGTTAAAGGTGGCTTTGATTTAACACTTGAAGAAGTTAATGACGCTGTTAACATGGTTAAAGAAGTTGTGGCGCCTGACGCTAACACAATTTTTGGTGCTACCATTGATGAAAATTATACCGAAAGAATGATTGTTACAATTGTTGCAACTGGTTTTGAAGGAAGTAAATTTGAAAATGCAACAGCACCATCAAGACCAAGTTTCTTGCAACCACAAGACAGACTTTCACAAATTTCAAGACCACAAGAAACAGGAAATTTTGATAAGAATAGATTTAATGATTTTGTAACAGGAAAACCAACAGCGGTGGCTTCACTTTTTGAAAAGAATTTTGGAATGCCAGAACCAAAAATGATGAATGCTGAACCTGAAAGACAACCTGTTATGACTCAATTTGCAAAGCAACAACCATCTCAAGCAAATGATTTAGATTTATGGAATAGACTTCGTGGTTCAAACTCAAATGAACAACCTGTTCAAAGGGAAACACAAATCATTCCAAATCAAGCAGAAATTGATAGAAAATATGGAATCACTCCAGAACAAAATTCTTCTGCTTATGATTCAAGAATGGGTCAAAATTCAGTTCAAAACCCTTATGATGGAATGAATAATAATCAAGTTCAACCAAATTCAAACATTAGAGTTGAAGATGCAGACATTCCACCATTTTTAAGAAGAAAATTCAATAAATAAAAACAGGCAGAAATGCCTGTTTTTTTTATAGTTATTATTCAAATTATTTATGTGGAAATTTTAAAAGTCTGCGTTTTTTATTATGAAAAAAAGTAAAGATAATCTATAATGGAAACATATAATGTTTTAGAGGTGTTTATGAATTATCAAGAAAGATATGATTTTTGGCTTAAAAATGTTAAAGATGAAACTTTACTTGCTGAACTTAAACAAATGTCTGATGAACAAATTCAGTCAGCATTTTTCAGTGAATTAGAGTTTGGAACAGCAGGTCTTCGTGGCATTGTTGGTGCTGGAAGCAATCGTATGAATATTTACAATGTTGCAAGGGTAACACTTGCACTTGCTGCTTATGTTAAACAAATTAAAGGCAAGTCAATTGCAGTTAGTTATGACACAAGAAATATGTCTAAAGAGTTTGCTGAACTTGTTGCTGGAATTGTTGCAAAACAAGGCATTAAAGTTTACCTTGCTGCTGACACAATGCCAACACCATTTTTGTCATATATGGTTAGATATTATAAATGTGATGCGGGTGTAATGATAACAGCAAGTCACAATCCAAAAGATTATAATGGTTATAAAGTTTATGGAAATGATGGTGCACAATTGCTTGAAGAACCATCTTATGAAATCATGAAGATTGCTGAAAGTTTTGAACTTTTCAAATATGAATCACTTGATTTAGAAGAAGGTTTAAAATCAGGCATAATCACTTACACCGATGATAAAATTTTGGAAGATTACATCAGTATTGTGAAATCAGTTTCAGTAAATAGAATTGAAGATATTTCAGTTGTTTATTCAGCGCTTAATGGAACAGGTTTTCAAACACTTCCAAGAGTTATAACAGAACAAGGTGCAAAGGTTCATTTAAACACAGTGCAATGTGTTCCTGATAAAAACTTTACAACTTGTGCTTATCCAAACCCTGAAAAGATTGAAGTTTATGAAACTTCACTTGAGATTGCAAAAAATAACAATGCTGACCTTATTATTGCAAGTGACCCAGATGCTGACCGTGTTGGTGTTATGGTTAAACATATGGGAGAATATGTTCATTTAAGTGGAAACGAAATAGGA
>JAFQBZ010000132.1 GCA_017399515.1 Clostridia bacterium
GTGATATTGTTATTGATAGAGGTAAGCGTTTGAGCGTTTTGCAACAAGACCAAAAGGCTTGGGATGATTACACAGTTCTTTCAACCGTTATGCATGGTTATGATAGACTTATGGAAATCATGAAAGAAAAAGATGAACTTTATGCAAAAGCAGACTTCACAGAGGCTGATGGCATTCGTGCCGGTGAACTTGAAAATGAGTTTATGGAAATTGGTGGTTGGGAAGCAGAAAGCGAAGCACAAAACCTTCTTAACGAACTTGGCATTCACGAAGAATTTTTTGATGTTTTAATGCGTGACCTTGAGCCAAAACTTAAAGTTAAAGTTTTGCTTGCTAAAGCACTCTTTAAAAATCCTGATATCTTGATTTTGGACGAACCTACAAACAACCTTGACGCAAAAACTGTTAACTGGCTTGAAAATTTCTTGCTTGATTTCGAAAACTTGGTTATTGTTGTTTCGCACAACCGTTATTTCTTAAATAAAATCTGCACAAATATTTGTGATATTGACTATGGCAAAATTGAAATGTTTGTTGGTAACTATGATTTCTGGTATGAAACTAGCCAACTTCTTCAAAGACAAGCAAAAGAACAAAACAAAAAGTCTGAACAAAGAGCAAAAGAACTTAAAGAGTTCATTGCTAGATTTGCTGCTAATGCTTCAAAGAGTAAACAAGCAACCAGCAGAAAGAAAGAACTTGAAAAACTTGAATTTGTTGACATTAAGCCTTCAATGAGAAAATATCCTTATGTTGACTTTAAGCCAAACAGAGAAGTTGGAAACGAAATTTTGAGAGTTACAAACCTTACAAAGAATGGTTTGTTTGAAAACATTTCTTTCACAGTTCATAAAGGTGATAAGATTGCGTTTATTTGTGAAAATGCTAATGTTATCACAATGCTCTTTAAAATTTTGATGGGTGAAGATTCTGCTGATGGTGGAAACTTTGAATGGGGTTCAACTGTAACAGCAGGGTATGTTCCTGAAAATAACGACGCTTACTTTAAAGATTGTGGTCTTTCACTTGTTGATTGGCTTGCTCAATATTCAGCAGAAAAAGACCAAACATTCCTTCGCAGTTGGCGTGGAAGAATGTTGTTTTCTGGCGAAGAAGCACAAAAGAAAGCAAACTGCATTTCGGGTGGTGAAAGAGTTAGATGTATGCTTGCAAAAACTATGCTTTCAGGTGCAAATGTTCTTATTATGGATGAACCAACAAACCACTTGGATTTGGAAAGCATCACTTCACTTAACAAGGGTATGATTAATTATAAATCACCACTTTTATTCACTAGCCAAGACCACGAACTTTTGCAAACTGTTGCAAATCGTATTATTGAAATTGATAAAACTAAGATTTATGATAAAGAAATTTCTTATAACACATATCTTGGACTTGATTAGTTTTTAGTGGTTAATAATGATTGATAATTGATTTTGAGAGGGGTGTGAAAGTTTAAACACTCCTCTTAAAATTTTTAAAAATATTTTTAAATTTTTTGTTGACAATTATGCTTAGATAGTGTATTATTATCTCGTTAGTCTAATGCGAGCACCTATATCGGGGTGTGGCGCAGTTTGGTAGCGCGCGCGGTTTGGGTCCGTGAGGCCGTGAGTTCGAGTCTCGCCACCCCGACCATAAGTTTGCACTAGATTACTGATGGGCCTTTAGCTCAGTTGGTTAGAGCGACCGGCTCATAACCGGTTGGTCCGCGGTTCAAGTCCGTGAAGGCCCACCAATTATTTTAACTAACTCAACTAAATATCTGGCCCCGTAGCTCAGTTGGTTAGAGCGCCAGCCTGTCACGTTGGAGGTCGAGGGTTCGAGCCCCTTCCGGGTCGCCATACATATGCCTCGGTAGCTCAGTCGGTA